>WFPV01000211.1 GCA_015487405.1 Aquifex sp.
TGCACGATATAGGCAAGTTCTTACAAAGGACTTCAGATCCTCCAAGTGTACGGAACAAAGAAGCCTTTGGTTATCCCCACGCTGAGCTCAGTTATAGAATTACCGAAGAAATTCTCGATGCTTTAGAAATTACCACGAAAGAGGATAGAGATCTTGTTCTCTCCGCCTGCTTCCATCACAAACCAGATACAAATTACGAAAAGACTCCCCGGGAACTGTACCCTGTGAGGGTTCTTTTCAGGCTCGCGGACTGGTTTGCTTCGGTAGAGAGAAGCAAGGAAACAGAACAGGAAACCAGAAAAGAGTTCAAAAGATTAAGACCCGTGTTCGAGATAGTAGATATAGAGAAAGGCCGTTCTCAGGATGAATATTTTTATAAACTCGCTCCTTTATCCCTCGGAGAGAAGGGCAAGACACATCCTCTCTTTCCCATAAAAAGGAGTGAAGCCCTCGGATACGAATCGGATGAGAAAGCAAGAGCCGAACTGTGGGGAGATTACTATACCCTATACGAGGAGTTTATAAAACACGCTTTAAAGCCTAAAAACTATGAAAAAATCGGTCACAAACTCAGTTATATATATCACCTTCTGTATAAATACACCTGGTGTGTTCCTGCATCCATTTACGATAGAGAAAACTACACATCCCACTATCCCGATATCTCCCTATTTGACCATTCACGGGTTGTTGCGGCCCTTGCCTCCTCCCTTTACACGTCTCGGAACTTAGAAATCCTTAAAAGCTTTAAGGGAGATATTTACGAAACCGCTTCGCGGTTGAAGCTGGTAATTTTTGAGGGAGATATAAGCGGTATTCAAAAGTTCATTTACGATATAGCAAACGTTGACGGCGTAGCAAAGCGATTAAGAGGAAGGAGCGTATTTTTAAGCTTCCTTCCCGAGCTTATAGGCAGATTTATCCTAAGAGAATTAGGATACCCCTGGACGAACCTCCTTTATGCGGGAGGAGGGAAGTTCCAGGCTATAGTGGGCTACGAGGAAGATATAGAAGAGAAGTTAAAGGAGCTTTCCACAAAAGTAGAAAGGAGTTTATTGAAAACATTTGGGGGAAAACTCGGTTTTGTCATCTACCATCATACTCTCCACCTATCGGATGTTGCGGACTATCCGAGTGTCGTTGAAAACTTACTGGATAAGGGAGTGGAAGCCAAGAAAAGGAAGTTTATAAACGTGATTCATGATTTTGAGGAGCTTGTCAATAAAAAACTCACAAAGGGTGTACAAAGGTGCAGCTCTTGCGGATGGGAGTTCGTTGAGAAGGAAGGTGACTTTTGCAAACTCTGCGAGGAGTTTAAAGAACTGGGAGATGCGGTAGTAAAAAATAACATCGTACTCTTTTCTCGGAAAGCTTTGGAGAAGAAAGGGATCTTCTTAGAAAACATAGGGGGTGTTTACCTTACACAAAAGCCGCCGTCAAATGAAGACTTTGAAGATGCCTTCCTTATAAACTCTCCCGAAGAGTTTGAAGCGGAACATCTCGTTACCGGATTTCGCTTTCTCGCTAACGTTGTTCCGAAGGACGGCGAAGGTGTGAAGAGTTTCGAAGAAATAGCTGAAGGGATTGAAGAGGGCGACAGAAAACTCGCTTACGTTCTGGCGGACGTGGACAATCTCGGATATATATTTATGGACGGACTTGGGGAGAAATACACAATATCGCGTGTAGCAACTCTGAGTAGAAGCCTGGACCTCTTTTTCTCGGGATATCTCAACACTCTCTTCGAAAAAGAGGAATACAGGGGTAAGATTTACACCCTTTACGCGGGAGGAGACGACCTTTTTATAATCGCTCCTTGGGAAGTAGCGATAAAGGTGGCACAAAACGTAAGAAAAGATTTCGGAGAATACACCTGTCATAACCCCTCTTTTGGTCTTTCTTGCGGAATATTCACGGCTAACTATACCTATCCCGTTAGGCTGGCTTACGAGGGAGTGGAAAAGGCCGAAGATAGAGCAAAGGAAAATCCCGGTAAAGACAGCGTATGTGCCCTCGGAGAGGTGTTAAAGTGGGAAGAGCTCGAGAACGCACTCAGGGAAGCCGAGAACCTTGCAGAGCATATAAAGCTCGGAAACATTCCCCGGACGAGCTTCTACAAATTCTATCTTCTTCTCAGGCAGTTCAGGGAGGAGGAAAAGGAGGAGGATAGGTATATGTTTTACCCCCTCTTCTTCTACTTTGTCAGGAGGAACATAAAAGAGAAGTTTCAGGAAATATTTGTAAAAACCTTCTTGGATGAGAATAAAGAGGTAAAAAAGAACGCTTTATTTATTGCTAAATACGTCCTTATGAAAACAAGGGATGTCAGAAAAAGGACTGAGGAAACGTTTAAATAAAAAGGAGGGGTAGTTATGAAGGGCTACAAATCGAAAGACAACGCCGGGGAAAATAAACTGGAAGAATTGATACAGAGATTAAAGAACGAACCTATGGACAAAATCCACGTCCGAGAGCTCGTAAAACCCGGTGGGTACGCCCACAAAATAGTCGATAAATTAGGTGTTAAACGTTCACAGCTTAGAAGAATATTTGCCGAGATGAAAGAGATTTTCGAAAGAGTAAAGGAAAAAGGAAGGGTAGATGAAGAAATCGAGGTAAAGTTCTACATGCTCTACCCCATAATCGAATACCAGAAAAACAGAGGTATTATCAAAGAACCCTTTGCAGAACTGATGAAAGCTCTGCTCGACAACCTCGAAAAGTATAAAACTCCTTCTAACTTTGAACAAGCTGAAAGGTTTTTAACAGCGCTCGTCGCTTACATGAGGAGGGAGGCTTGATATGAAGTATAAAGGCTCTTTCATAATCGAGTACAAGCTGAGGGCTATAACGGGTTTGAGGGTGGGAGGCTCGAGGGAAGAGTTTGATATAGGGGGAACCGATAATCCCGTTATCAAGTTGCCGGTAGAAATTCCTGAATTCTACGAAGATGGCTCATCCATCCCTAAGGAAGCACCCTACATACCCGGTTCCTCTATAAAGGGAAAGATAAGGAGCCTCCTTGAGTGGGTTTACGGAAACGTGGAGAGAATGTACGCAAAATATGGAAATGCCAAAATAGATGAGGCAGGTAAACCCTGCGATTGCGGGGAGTGTGAAATCTGTAAAGTTTTCGGAACGGGTGACGCAAAGACCTTGGATGAACTTGCGAAGCGAGGTAAAGAGCTTCCGGGACCTCCCAGGGCAAAATTTTTCGACGCATATCCCACGAAGGATACCTTAGAGAGACTCGAAAGGGTTTTAGGAAAGGGATTGTTTACAGAAGTAAAGACTGAGAATCAAATAAACAGGATAACTTCAAAAGCTAACCCCAGGAAAGTCGAAAGGGTTCCCGCAGGTGCAGAGTTCGAGGGAAGAATAGTTTTCGACTGTTATAAGGAGAATGACCACGAGCTCATTCCCATAATTTTCCACGGAATGAAGAAACTTGAGGACAACTTCCTCGGAGGATACGGCTCCAGAGGCTCGGGAAGAATAGAGTTTAGGGAAATAACGATTACCTGGAGACCTGCGGACTTCTACAAGGGCTTAGGACAAGAACATAAAGTAGGACCCCTAAAGGGTGTAGATGAAGTCCTTGAAAAGTTGGGGGAGATTAAAAAGCTATGCTCCTCAGGGTAGATTTTAAGCCTCTTTCACCCTTTAAGACTTTTCCCGAAAGCTTTACTCTGTTCGGCTCCATATGTTGGGGAGTAAGGGTTTTATACGGAAAGAATGAAGTAGAGAGCTTGCTTGAAGCCTTTCTGGAAAAGCCCCCTTTTATTCTCTCCTCCCCGCTTCCGAGATTCAGGGAAGATATACTCTTTCCGAAACCTGCCTTGCAGGGTGGGTGGAAGGGCGTAAGGAACACTGAAGAATACAAAGAAAAAAAGGCTTTCAAAAAAGTTCAGTATATAAGCACGGATACATTACTAAAAATTCTTAAAGGAGAGATAAAAACAGAAAAGGAGCTGTGGGAAGAAGTTAAAAGTAAACCAAAAATAGAGAACCCCGTCAAAAGGGTAAACGTAATCCACGCACGGATAAACAGAATTTCCTGGACCACAACGGGCGGGACTATGTACAACGAGGAAACTACTTTTATGGCAACTCCCTTTTCCGTCTACATCTATTTCTACGATGTTAGTTATGTGGAAAAAATTCAGGCGGCCTTAAGGTTTACCCAGCTTGGGGGAAATAAGTCCACGGGGATGGGGTACTGTGAGGTGAGCTTCAACCAAGATACTCTCCTGAAAGAGTTTATAGAGCATAAAACCGGCAGGTTTATTACGCTTTCTCCCGTTTTCCCCTCGGAGCATTTTGAGCTTGAGGAAAGCTATTACGATGTTTTTCCTCTTTTGTCCGCCGTGGAAGGTTATTACGAGATGCCGCTGGGGAATTTCCTGAAAAAGAAGTTCCTGTACATAAGTAAAGGTTCCTTCATAAAGACGAAAGAGCTTAAGGATTTCCACGGAAGCCTTAAGGAGGCCCTTAGATTGCCCGATAAAGTGGTTTACCAGTACGGTTTTGCCTTTCCGCTTTACGTGAGGGGTGGGTGATGAAGCTGAGGACCTTAACTCCTGTCCACGTAGGTGACGGTGAGGAGATCATACCCTGGGAGTACGAACTCGTAGGAAACAGGAAGCTGAGGGTTTACTCCTTTGAAGGCTTGCTGAAAGAGCTGGAAGAAAAACTTTCGGGCAGTGCTTTGAAAAATACTCTAAAAAGGCTCTCTCAAGATATAAAAATTAACGGATTCAAAAAGAGCCTCGGAGATTTTTTAAGAGAGAATGGCTTGAGTTTGAAATCCCTTTACGAGATTGAAAGGAAAACTTCCCTCAGACGCGGTAACGAGTATAAAGGTATAAAGAGCTTTATAAAAAGCTCCGGAAAGGTTTACATACCGGGTTCGGAAGTAAAGGGAGCCCTGAGAACAATCTTCATATTCGGTGCGGTGTACAGGGATCTGAAGGAGGGGAAGAAGGACAGTCTAAACTTTGTAATAAAAACCGTTGAAAATGCCTTGAAAAGCGGAAGGAGTTTGAAAGATAAAAAGTTCTGGCAGGATATAGAAAGGAAGCTTGAAAACTACTTTTTCGTAAACGGTGCTCCCGAAAGGGACGCCAAGTACGACCTGTTCAAGACGTTGAGGGTTTCCGACAGCCTTACGAGGGAACCTTCCCAAGTGCTTTACGTGGACGATGTAACCATTTTAGGGAGCAGTAAGGTATTTTACGATCCCCATGAGCTCTTGAAGGAAGGACAAGAATTTGAGTTACGCATTGAGGTGGATGAAGATTACAAAAAAGTTTTAAAACGCTTCCACAAAAATCCCTACATAGACCTTATTAATTGGGAATTCCTCCAAGAGAGTTCTTACAACTTTTACAGGTTTCTGCTTGCCGAAGAAGAATCCTTCTTCGAGAGATTTTCTATAGATGGGGTGCGCAGAGACTTAAGAAAGGTGAAAGAAGCCCTGTCCCGGGGTGAGTTCGTGGTTAGAATAGGAAAACACCAGGGCTTCTTGAGCTTAACGGTCATGCTCCTTGTAAAGCTCGGAGCTAAGGAGCTCTACAGGAAGTTCTACGAAAAGTTTATTTCCGCTCCCGGGAAACCCGTGAATAAAACGAGAAAAATAACCAAGGAGGGACGACTTCTCGGGTTCTGCACACTGGAGCTTTCTTGAGGGGCTTTCTGACCGCCGTCAGGAAAACAAATACTTATATAGATTTAATATGTTTAAGCTATGGGCATTCTGGATAAGCTCCTGAAAAAGGAAAGGAAAGAGGAATCGAGCGGAGAGATAAAACTCGGAGAGCTCGTATTTAAACCCTCATCCGTAAAGAGGGACCCCGATGCCAAGATAGAGGAATACTGGATAGAAACTTTGGACGTATCGGAAGACGCCTACTGGATACTGGTAGGAAGGAGGCACGGAGTATTTCAGCTTTACGACTGGGCCGGAAACCTCCACAGACTCCCTTCTAAACCGCCCGCCCAATCCATAACCGACATAGTTTTCAGGAATAAATACCTCGGAGTAGTCGCTCCTCCCTACCTCGTTATCTACTACATGGAAAACACGAAGGACCCGAAAACCTGGAAGAGTGTAAGAATTTCTCAGGAGGGTTTAAGACCCACCGGTGGTCTTGACATAAGGAAGGGCACCTTAGCTTTCGGAGTAGTGGGAGAAAAGGTTTACGTGATAGATATATCGGGAGACCTCTCCCAGTCCACCATAGACTTTAAGAGCACTTTCATTTACAGAGATGCGGAAATTGGTGACCTCAGAGCTATAAAACTGCTTCCCGACGGAAGGATATTTTTGAGCGGAACCGAAGGAAGTGCCCTCTTTTCACTTATGGGAAACCTCCTCAGGAAACTCCCCTACGCGGGCGGAAGGGCGGTAACCCTGCACGAGAACAAAGTGTTTGTCGCGGACAACGAGAAGGGCAAGATAGGCGTTTACGACGCTTCCCTTGACAGAGTGGAAGGAGAACTGGAGCTCCGGCACAGGGTAGGAGCTATAGACGTATCTCCCGAGGGAAGCTTCCTCTTTACTGCGGACGAGGAGGAGAATAGACTCGGCGTTTACGACCTCAGGACTAGCGAGTTTTTAGGTTTCGTAGAAGGATACGGATACAGCGTCCTAAGAGTAGCTCCCGACGGAACCATCTACACCTCAAGGCACGAGGAGCAGGAGGGAAAGAGACTCTACTTCTTGGAGAAGCTCGAGACGAACTTAATAGACTTCATCTATCCCAAGGACAGGCAAAAACAAATAATCAAGAACGCCGAAGGCGTATATAAAGAATTCAAAAAGAAATTAAAGGAAGCAAAGAAGGAGGAGGAGCTTGAAAACGTTAAAGAGTTAAGACAGCTTGAGGAAATCTCGGTTCCCTTAAGGGAGGTCAGGGAATTAATCCTTAAGGCACGCGAAGAGCTTGAAAGAAGAAGGTATGAGGTATTCATAGAGGAGTTAAAGAAAAAGCTCCAGGAAGGGCTCATCTCCGCGGAGGATTACAACAGGCTAAAGGAAAAGATTGAAGCCGCTACCGAAGAGTGGAAGGAAAAACTCCAGGAGCTCAAAAAACAAATTGAGGAGTTCTTTGAAAATAAGCTCAAGGAATACCTCAGTAAGGTAAAGCAGGCAATAGAGAGAGAGAAGATAACGAACGTCTCGGAGCTTGAGGCACTGCCCGAAGTCAAAGAGGCGCGTAAATTCATATCCTCCCTCCCCAGGGAGTTTTACAACTACGCGAACGAACAGCTCCTCAAGACGCTTCAGGAAAAGATAATAGAGGACAGATTAAAAACCTACTCCATAAAGCTGTACGAGGATAGGGTAGTTTTCGGAAAGGAAGAGGTTCCCAAGTTCAAAGGGGAGCCCGTTCGCTACAAGTGGCACGTTAAAGTGGAGGACAAGTTCGTTCAAGACGGAAAGGTCTTTGCGAAGATAATGTTCGAGCGTGAGGACGGGCTCATCGTTGAGCCAAAACGCTACAACAATGTCCTTGAACAGGACGAAGTAAAACACTTCCCCAGCTGGGTAAACAGGTATTTGAGACACCTGAACGGTCTTTGCTCCACCGAGCCCTACAGAGTTCCCGACTTCGTATCCTTTGAAGAGACCCCGTGGTTCGTCCAGAACCTGGAAAGGTTTACGAGCCTCGTTAAAGAACAGCTTGAGTATCAGGAAGGAATCCTCATATTGGAGGGAGACGCCGGAGTCGGTAAGAACTTCCTCGTGGAGGTCTTCTCCGCCCTAACAAACAGACCCCTCTTCATAGTCCCCTGCAACTCCAAGATGGAAAAAGAGGACATAACCTTCGTTTACGAGTTTGACCCAAAGAGGGGAACAAAGCGCGTGTATTCCGACCTCGTGAAGGCTCTAAAGACCCCCGGGGCGGTGATATACCTTGACGAGATAAACACACTGCCCCCCTCCCTCGTAAAAATCTTTAATCCCCTCTTTGACTACCGTAGGTATTTAGTTCTCTCTTACGGAGAAGTGGTGAAGGCAAGACCGGATGTCATACTCGTCGGCGGAATGAATCCCCAGAACTACCTCGGAGTCTCCGAGCTTCCCCAGGACATAAAGTCCCGTGCCGACATAATGTATGTGGATTACCCCCCCTTTGAGGACGAGAAGGGTTTCTACTACCCCGACGAGGCTCTAATCCTGAAGGACTACATGGACAACTTGGTTTCCCTAAACAAGGAGGAGTTCACATACCTCTGGTATTACGTCGTGAACGACGTCAAGACCGAGCTCGGGGAGAAGCTAAACACTCCCGAGAGGGAAAAGGAGATAAGACAGCTCTTTGAGCTTCTCAAGATAGCCAACGAGATAAGGAAGGCTTACAGGGCTTACCAGACCCAGCAGTCGGAAGAGCCCGTGGAGTTCGTCTTCTCCATCCGTGACACTATCAGGTGTGCAAGGAGAATAAAGAAGTTTGGAGACGCTAAGACAACGGTTATAGAAACCATAATCCCCAAGATAAGCTCTCCCTTAGAGAAGGAAATCGTCAGGAGCATAATAGAAAGGGCTGTGGGAGAGTAATTTTAGATACCTCGCTTCGCTCGGTGTTTTCCTAAAATATTCCTTATGAAATTCAACAACTTTAAAGGGGAAAGAGTATTTACGCCGGGACCAGTGGAGATTCCCGACAGAATTCGGGAAGTCCTTGGAAGGCAGATAATCCACCACAGGACGAAGGAATTCACCGAGGCATTCTTAGAAACGAGGGAGCTCTTCAAACGGCTCGTTGATTGCCCATCGGAGAACTTCGTCTTCTTCGCCTCTTCCGGAACGGGAGCTATGGAAGCCGCAGTTCTCAACTTCTTCTCCGAAGGGGACAAAGTTATAGCGGTTGTGGGGGGAAAGTTCGGGGAGCGCTGGAGCGAGCTCGGAAAGACTTACGGTCTGAACGTAATAGACCTGAGCGTTGAGTGGGGAAAGAGCGTAAACCCCGAAGATGTGGAGAAACTCTTAAAAGAACACCCCGACTGCAAGGGAGTTTTAGTTCAGATGTCCGAGAGCTCCACGGGAGCTTACCACGACGTCAAGGCTTTGGCGAAGATAACGAGGGACAGGGACACACTCCTTGTAGTTGACGCCATAACCGCCCTCGGCGTTTACAACATGAAGCCCCACGAGTGGGGAATAGACATAGTGGTGGGAGGCTCCCAAAAAGCCTTCATGCTACCGCCGGGACTCTCCATGCTATGGTTCTCAGAAAAGGCTCAAGAGAGACTAAAACCGAGGTCTTACTACTTCAACGTAAAGAAGGAAGCAGAAAAACAGAAGGAGGGACAAACCGCCTTCACACCAGCCATAAGCCTGATACTTGCCCTGAGAGAATCCTTAGAGATGCTCTTAGAGGTGGGTATGGACGAGGTTGAGAAGAAGTATTCAAAGATGTCCCAGGGAGTCCGTGAAGCCCTAAAGGAGATAGGCTGTCAAATCTTTCCCGAAAATCCCGTAATATCTTTAACCGCGGTACTCCCTCCCGAAGGCGTTAACGCGGACGAGCTCAGGAAAGCCATTCTCTCAATGGGAATAAGGCTCGCGGGCGGTCAAGGTAAAGTTAAAGGAAAGATATTCCGAATCTCCCATATGGGAATGGACTACCTTGACGTGGTTCAGGCTCTCTCCGCGATAGAGCTCGCCTTAAACCAGTTAGGTAAAAAAGTTAGATACGGCTCCGCCGTAGGTAAGTATTTAGAGGTTATCTCTTCTTGAGGTTCAAAATCCATTCCGCTATCCACTCCGCCTCCTGCCTGCTCACCTTTTGAGGAGGCATCTCGTAATCTCCCCACTTTCCTTTACTTCCCTTTAGGATGCTCTCCACGAGCTTCTCCTTATCTTTTTCGGAATACCTCTCACTTATCTCTTAAAAGGAAGGTCCCAAGAGTCTCCTCCTCATATCGTGGCAGTAGGGACAGCCCCTCGCCCCTACGGTTCTTAACGAAGTAGATGATAGTAAGTAAACAAATCAAGCGAGAGAAGGAGGGAGCAAAAATAACAAAAGAATGCTTTAGTTTTTCGCTTAAATGCTACCAATTTGTCTCTTAGCTTAGAATGCAATGCTTCATTCCTATTTACCCTTCTATACTTCATTTCCCTTTGTCCCTATATAACTCTCACATCTCATCTATGTTTACATTCTCTTGTCCGCTTTCTCTCCCCTTTTTTTCCACATTTAGGACACATCATACTTCCTTATTTCCTCTCGTCTATTTCGTAAACTACCTTGTATTTTAGGTCTTGAGGGTAATCCGGAGGATTGTAAGCTTTACAAACATTTCAGGGACCTCGCGATAGATTGGTCAAGTAACTACGAGCTCCTAACTCCAGGTGGTACTAATTCTTAAATCTTTTTTGATAGACATTTTCCCACTCCCAGGCAGTTCTTATTATAAACTCAAGGTCGTTAAACTTGGGCTCCCAGCCTAGAACACTCTTTATTTTTTTCGCCTTTGCCACAAGGACGGGAGGGTCACCTTCCCTTCTGGGTGCCTCCTCCACGGGAAAGTCAACACCGGTTACCTTTTTTACAGCTTCTACTACCTCTAAAACGGAGTAGCCCTTCCCGTATCCGCAGTTTAAAACGATACTCTCTCCTTCCGAGAGCAGGTATTCTAAGGCTAAAATGTGAGCCTCCGCAAGGTCAACGACGTGGATGTAATCCCTTATACAGGTTCCGTCGGGGGTGGGGTAATCAGTTCCGAAAACCTGGAGCTTATCAAACTCTCCTGCCGCGGTCTTTACCGCTCTGATTATGAGGTGGGTGGGATTGGGGTAGGCAAATCCTATCTTTTTGTCGGGGTCCGCTCCCGCTACGTTGAAGTATCTCAGAGAAACGTATCTGAAGTCCTTGCCCGAGTTCTTTAAATCCCTGAGAATTCTCTCTACGGTCGCTTTCGTCTCACCGTAAGGGTTTATGGGATTTAAGGAAGCTTCCTCACTAATGGGAATCTCCTCGGGAATTCCGTAAACCGCCGCGGATGAGGAAAAGATGAAGTTCTTAACACCGAACTCTTCCATAACCTCCAAAAGGTTCAGCGTGTTTGCTACGTTGTTCCTGTAATACTTGAGGGGCTCCCTGACACTCTCGGGAACGACAATGTAGGCAGCAAAGTGGATGACAGCCTCAGGCTTGAACTCTTCTAAGACCTTTTTCAAGGTTTCCTTATCTGAGAGGTCCGCTTTTACGAGTTTTCCGTAGAGAACCGCCCACTCGTTTCCCGTGGAGAGGTTATCGTAAACGAGGATATCGTATCCCCTTTCACCTAAAAGCTTTACCGTATGGGAGCCTATATAACCGGCTCCGCCGGTAACTACGATTCTCTTCATTCTTTTTTATTTTTATCTATTAAGCTGCCTACGGTGAATTTATTCAGTCTTCTGAGGAGTTCCTTGAGCCGCTGGGCGTGGTGCTCCTCGTGTTTCTCTATCCAGAGGAAGAGTTTCTTTAGCTCTTCGTTCGTCACCTTCTTTGCGATCTCGTCGTAAGCGCTCTTAGCCTTCTCCTCTTCCGCTATATCTTCCAAGATTTCTTCGGAGGAGTATCCCTTGAAGTGTTGAGCTTGCGGCAGGCTTAGGTCGGGCATCGCTCCCATTTCCCCGAGTTTTTCCCCGAGCTCTCCCATGTGAACCATGCTCTCTATGGCTATATCCAAGGATGTATCTTTCTCCTGCCAGGTTTTGGAGTGGAAGAAGTGGTAAAGGTGGTCAAGTATAAGCCTGTATTCCTTCTGGAGGAGTTTGTTCATTATGGCTACGATTTCAGGGTCAAGTTCGCCACTCTTTGTCCTCTCCTCTACACTTTTTTGTTTTAGGTTCTCAAGGAGCTCGGAGAACTCGTCCCTGTGCCTCATCTCGTCGTTTATGACTCTATCAAGGAGCTTTTTCACGCTGTCATCCTTTACTATTTCCAGCTGTGAGGAGTAAATCTTTATGGCTTCCTCTTCGGCATTCACATCGTTCTTGAGCATCTCTTCCCAGCTCTCTCCGAGCTTTATGGCTTCCTCCACTCTCTTCAGGCTGACTCTTCCGCCGAGCTCCACCACCTTCTGGGCGAACCACTTAAGATGCCTCATCTCCTGGCGTGCGATGCTCTCTATCTCCACGGTTATTTCCGGGTCACCTATGAGGAATACATTGTAGAGGTACTGAATAATCGCTGAGTGCTCTAAGGCAACGTCGTAGAGTAGTAGGTCAATGATTTCCTTCTTGTTCATAATAGCCCCTAATTGAAAAATGTATTCAATTAGAAAACTTTGTCAACTAAGTGCTGGACGTATTCCATAGCGGTGGTGGAGGGTTTCCTCTCACCGGTGGCAAGCTTTATAACTTGGGCATACATGAGAAGGAGTCCCCCGAATATGTTTCTGTATTCGGACTTTAGATCCTCCCCTACCTCCATCTCCACCGGAGGTATGAAAGCTATGTATTCTAAGAGCTCATCCGCTCCCATATCCTGCTCTATCTTCTGGAAGTTCTTTATATGCTCTTCCAAGGCTTTCGTAATGTTTAGGTCAGCTATGGTTATGAAGTCCCTTCCGTTCCAGCGGGCTCTTTGTTCGGCTCCGTGAAAGAGCTTTCCAAAAGTTGCCTTCACTCCGTCAAGGAGCATCTTGATGGTTTCGTCCGTCAGGTCTATCTTAAGCTCCGTTCTGAAGTAGTGGTCCAGTTTGTCAAATCCCTTCGGTCTAATCATAGCTTCTATTTTAGAATATTTGGGTATGATTAGGGCGAGTTTTCCCAAGGCTGTCGTATTTTTACACGCTTTTCCCTTGAACAAGGATATGTATAGGGCTCAGTTCTGTGCCTTTGAGAGGGAGGGAATCCCCTACATAGCCTTAGATTATCCCGGATTCGGAGACGCTCCCAACCTTCCCGGAGAGTATTCCGTAGAGAGACTAACGGACTACGTGATTAACGAGGTTAGGAAATTTCGCGTAAAAGAAGTGGTCTTCGTAGGGGACAGTATGGGCGGATACATTATGTTTGACGCCTGGAGGAGATACAGGGAAATCGTTAAGGGTTTTGTTTTCGTTGCCACCAGGGCGGAAGCAGATACCGAAGAGGGTAAAAAAGCCAGATACGCGCTCATAGAGCGCGTGGAAAAAGGAGGAAAGGATTTCCTAATTGACGTAATGCTTGAGAACCAGACTTCTCCCGCTACGAAGAAGGACGAGAGTAAGATGAGGAAGCTAAGGTGCATAATGGAGAGAGCTACAAAGGAGGGGATAATTAAGACTTTAAAGGCTCTCGCGGAAAGGAGGGACAACACCGATTTACTGCCGACTATAGACGTTCCTACGCTCGTTATAGCGGGAAGGGACGACGAGAAAGTTACGCCACCTGAGGTCGTGAAGAAGATAGCGGACGGTATTAAGGGAGCTAAATACTACGAGCTTGAAGACGCGGCACACCTGCCTCCCTTTGAGAATCCGAAGAAGTTTAACGAGATAGTGATTCCGTTTGTAAAGGAAGTCCTGGGTCTATGAAATAAATTAAGTTTATGGAGTGGGGACAGGTTTTAACGATAATCTTCGGTGTTGCGGGTTTTATGTCAATTTTCGCTTTTCTACTCAATAAAAGGATTGACGACCTAAGAGAAGAGGTGAAGGAAGTCAGAAGTGAAATCAAGGAACTAAGAAGTGAAATGAGGGAAATAAGGGAACTCCTTTACAAAGCCTTAGGTGTTGAAACTAAGAAAAGCTGAGCTCCTCCCGGATAGCTTTTAGATAACACTCCTTTACCTTCCTTCCCATCTCCTTTAAATCCACCGAAGGTATCTCAAATTCAAAAATTAAAAACCTCAAGAGCTCCTTTAGCTCCTCCGTAGTGTTTGCCTGAAAGCCAAGTCCAAGGCTGAGGAGAATCTCCTTTAGGTCCTTAACTTTGTGGGTGTATCTCCCGAAAACTACGGGAGTATTGTAATAAGCGGGCTCAAGGAGGTTGTGCCCTCCCACGGGAACGAAGGTTCCTCCTACTATCGCTACCTTTGCGTAAGCGTAGAGGTCTCTCAAGAGTCCCAGTTTATCAATTATTAGGACTTCCCAACCGGCTTTCTTTTCGGAATACAGACTCGTTTTAAAGCCAAAGCTCTGGGAAAGCTCCTTCACTTTTTCACTGCGCTCAACGTGGCGGGGTGCGATTACGAGTTTAAAGTTCCTCAGGTTTAACTCCTTAAAGGCTCTTAAAATAATCTCCTCCTCCCCCTCGTGGGTGCTTCCGGCCACTATGTAATTACCTTTTGGAAGACCGAGGCTTTTGGGAGTGTGCTCGGAGATAAGCTTTAAATTACCGCAGGTCTTTACTTTTTTAGCTCCGAATCCTTTAAAGATTTCTGCATCTTTTTGAGTTCGTGTGATAATCAGGTTGAAGTCTTTTGCGAGCAGTCTTTCTAATAGCGTCCCCTTGGCGTAGGCGTTTATCAGGATTTTTTTCGCTTTTGTGAACTTTATAAGGGATAGCCAGAGCTCCCTCTCAAGGATTATCAAAGCCTTAGGCTTTATCCTTTCCTCAAAGCTCTTTATTAAAAAGGGAAGGTCCGCGGGCAAAGGGTAAAGGGCATCGTATTCTTCGGAAAATTTCTCTAAGTAGCTCCGTGCCCTCGGGGAGGAGTAGGTTAGGAGGATTTTGTGTTCTTTTTTAAGCTCCCTAATTATAGGTAAAGCGGTATTAAACTCTCCTACGCTCGCGGTGTGTATCCAGAGGGGGTTTTGGATTTCGGGCATTTCTTTGAGAAACAAGCGTTTGGAAAGCTCCCAATTCTTGGACATTTGTAAACTATATATTTTATGCACTGCTTTATTAACTATAAGAGAGTAGAAAAACCGCTCAGAATTCCCAACTTGGAGGTGGAAATCGGATTCGGGAGGGGGGATTTCATCGTAAAGCTTGCAAAAGAAAATCCTGAGAAAAACTTTTTAGGGATAGAGCTCTCGGGCATCTCCCTTGAGAAACTTCTCAAGAGAGTGAAGAAGGAAGGCTTAAGTAACGTTTTCTGCACACGCGTTGACGCCTATTGGGGCTTTTACCTCCTTTTTGAGGACAATTACCTTGAAAACATCTACATGAACTATCCCGACCCCTGGTTTAAGAAGCGCCACCACAAGAGGAGGCTCACCACTCCCGAAAGACTTTATATCTTTGCTAAGAAACTAAAGACCTTCGGTGAGATAAGAGTAAGGAGTGATAACTACGACTTTATAGAGTTTACGAAGGAAACGGCGGAAACCTTGGAATGCTTTGAGATAGAGGAGGGAAGGTTAGAAGTTAGTGAGCCTTTGACCAAATACGAGGCTAAGTGGCTCTCTATGGGGAGGGAGCTCTATAAACTGGTTCTAAAAAAAGTTAGAGAGCCTAAGTTTGTTGAGCATCCCAGAATAGAGGAGGTGAAGGAGTTGTTTCCGGTAAAGATACCGAAGGTAAGTGTTGATAAAGAAAAGATTCAAAATACCGAGCTAAAGCTCGGTGATAAGGTTTACTTCAAGACCTTCAAAGTCTGGGAAGGGGAAAAGGGGTACTTAATTGAGAGCTTGCTCTCAGAAGAAGGTTATTACCAGAAGTTCTTTATAGAGGTGAAAGTTAAAGATGATGGGATAGTTGTAGACGTTTCACCCTTCAGCGAGGTTTTAAGAACAAGGAATTTACAAAAGGCTATAGAAAAGGTAGCAGAACTTTTGAGCTCTTAAACTTTTGCTTCTCCCTTTTCTTCGGACTTCGCTGTTTCTTCCTTCTTCTCTCCCTTTACATCTTCAGCCTTCACTTCCTTAATCGGCTCGGTTTCTCCAGAAAGGGCTTTCCTGAAGTTTCTTATTCCCTCTCCAAGGGCTCTACCCGCCTCGGGAAGACGGGACGCTCCAAAGAGTAGGAATACTACCGCTAAGATTATTAAAAGCTCGGTAAAAGATATTCCTCCAGGAAGCATCACTGTTCCTCCTTCTTCCCCTCAAGCTCTTTTTTATCTTCCTCTGAAAGAGATTTCTTAAAGTTTCTTATTCCCTCTCCGAGTCCCCTACCGAGCTCGGGAAGTTTAGAGGCTCCGAAAACGATTAGGATAACGAGAAGTATAAGTAATAGCTGCCATGGCAGAGGAAAGTGCATTAAAACCCTCCTTTAGGAATAATTTAGAGGGGGCGAAAGGGAAAAGCAAGCTCAGTAAACGACGTAAGGGAGAAGTCCAAGCTGGCGGGCTCTCTTTATCTGAACGGCGAGCCTCCTCTGATGCTTTGCGCAGAGTCCCGTTTGCTTCCTGGACTTGATTCTTCCTCTCTCTGTCATAAAGTTTCTGAGCTCTTCGTAGTTCTTGTAATCTGGCTCCCTTTTTTGTTCACAATACATACAGACTTTCTTCTTAGCAGCCTTTATAACCATAGCTCCTTACCTCCTCTACAAATTTTTGTAAATGCTCCAAAGAGTCAAGGGGAAACCAGTGGTTAATGTTCAAACGCTCTAAAATTTTTCTTCCTTTTTTATCGGTCGTCATCTCCCAGAGGGCTTCCAAGATGTTATCCCTCTGGTTTTCATACTTAGGAGAAAGCATGATTACATGAGAAGCTATCCTTTCGTTGCTCTCGTAAATAGGAACTACTCCCTCCTTTGAGATTCGGGTTAGGTCGTTCCAGAAATCCTTATAAAGGAATCCGTAGGGTGCTACTCCCCTCTTTACGTCGCCCAGAACCTTCTGCCAGGAGTCTCTGTTCTCAAGCTCCGCGTTTATTCCCTTTTTGCGGAGAATGTGCATCCTCAAGAAGCTCGCAAACTGATTTGCAACGTAAAGAACCTTTTTCCCCTTTATAGCTTCTAAGGATTTTTCCTCTTTTTCGTTGGCTATTATTACAACTTCGTCGTAGTTGTCGTTTCCGGCTACAGGTATAAATCCTAACTCTTCACTAACCTTAAGGGCGTCTAAGGGGCTTGAGTAGGTTAAATCAACCTCGGGTAATTTTTCGTAATAGCAACTGAAGTCCAAGCAGTTTTCCAAGGAAAATTTAATCCCTGTCTTCTTAGAAAGGTAAGAGATAAAGTCTATCCAGGTAACGGTATCCTTTACAGTGTCGTGGGGACAAATTGCGACCTTTAGGTGCATTTAGTTCTCTCCTTCCCTTAAAAGGGTATCTCATCTTCCTCGCCAAAGGGGGTTTCCTTTTCCTCGGAGGTTATCTTTTTTATGTCCTCTTCAATGCTGGAGAGGGTTTCCTCCTCTTCGCTCACCTCGGGTTGCTCTTCGGCACCTTTGGGTCGGCTGACGAGCTTTACGCTTTCCGCCACTATCCTAACCTTGGAGAAGGTCTTTCCTTCCTTCTCCCATTTTTCCTGAACAAGCCTTCCCTCAACGAGAACTAAGTATCCCTTTGAGAAGCGAGTTCCCCAGTCCTCCGCACTCTTCCCGTAAGCTTTCACGTCAAAGAAGTGGCTTTCTTCCCTCCACTCTCCGCTCTGGTCCTTATACCTGCGGTTGTAGGCTACGGTGAATTCTACGACGGGCGTTCCGCTTGGAAGGTAGGTTATTACGGGGTCCCTCGTAAGCCTTCCTATAAGTAAAACCTTATTGAGCATTTTTCCTTACTTCACTCTCCTTTATCTGGAAGTTGAGCCACCTTATCACGTCCTCGTCAATCTTCAGCTGGAAGTCAAGCTCGTTAGGAAGTTGGGGATTTTCGGTCTTGAACTGAAGTATGTAATACTTTGCGTTGGTGAACTTCTGTATCGGATAAGCGAGGGTCTTCATTCCCCAGTCTTCCTCGTAGAGGATTTCTCCGCCTTTCTGTTTGATAAACTCCTTGATTTGTTCAACTTTTTTCTTCATCTCTTCGTCGCTCAAGGTGGGCTTTAGTGCAAATACGGTCTCGTAATACCTTAAGGTCTTGTAATGTCTAAGTCTCGGCATTCTTCTTACCTCCCGGACCGAATTTTTTCGGGTCTCCCCGCAAAAGGCGGGGAAACGAGGCTAATTAGTATATTTTAGTATTTATACTCTCCGCTTACAAGCTTTTTATAAAAGCCCTCCGGTAGGAAGGCGTACTCGTGCATCTCCTTGTCGTAAATCTTTGTCTGAACTTTCACTTCCCTTGCGGGAGTTCTGACGGGATACTTTTTAGAGGCTATGGAGAAGGTCCACCAGTATCCCGCGTATATGGGAATAACGGAAGTATAGAGGTCAACTATGGGGAAGACATTTTTAAGTCTTTGCTGAATGGTTCTTACCATATCAAGGTGGTAATGGATGGACTCGGTCTGGGCTACGAAGATACCGTCCTCCTTCAGTGCTCTGTGGACGTATTTGAAAAACTCTTCTGTCGTGAGGACGTGGGCAAAGCCTACGGGGTCCGTGGAGTCAACGATTATGACGTCAAACTCGTTCTCGTAGTCCTGTATGTATTTGTATCCGTCTTCGTTAACGACTATGGCTCTGGGGTCCGAGAATCCTACCGAGAGCGTGGGGAGGTATTTTTTAGAGACCTCTATTACTTCTTTATCTATATCAACGAGGACCGCTCTCTCCACAACGTCGTGTTTCAGGACTTCCCTCAGGGTTCCCCCGTCTCCTCCTCCGATTATTAGAACGTTCTTAGGGTTCGGGTGTGCGTGCAGCGGAACGTGGGCGAGGTATTCGTGGTAAAGGAACTCGTATTTTTCGTCCAGCTGAACCACTCCGTCAAGGATGAGCATCCTGCCAAACTCGGGACTTTCTATCACCTGTATTTCTTGATAGGGGCTCTTTCCTTGATAGAGTATCTTGGAGACGGTGTAGCAATGTCTTATGGGTGCGTATGGGTCTCTTTCTATGAAGACTATATCCCTCATAAACTTTATTTTAGCGTTCAAAGAAAACTCTAAGTCCGTAAATGAAAGCCTCTTTTTCTTCGTTGAGGTATTGAATGTCTAAATTCACCGTAAGGTATTTAAGTATTTTTAAAGAATAATAAAGCTCCGCTACCGAGTGGCTAATTTTTTTGTCGAGATAAGCGTATCCAAATCCGAGCTTATCCTGAAGTAAAAGATTTTTGAGTTCAATTCCACCGCTCAAAAAGTCTTGAGAGTTTCCCGAACCGAATCTAAAGAAGATTCCCGCTTTTTCGGAAAGTGTTATGTCTCCCGAAATACCGAAACCTTTTGAGTTTCCACCGAAAACGTAGGAGTAGTAGGGTCTGAGGTTAAAGCCTCCGGCGGATATCTCGAGTTGGAGTATTCCCGCGTTTCCGGGGTCCGGCTCGTTGTCTATGTAAAAGAGAGAAAGGGCTAAGTTTCGGGAAAGCTCGTAGTGAAGGTAAGCCCCGGGATTGTAGGAAGGCAAGGGAACAACTTGATTGTTTATGAGTGCGGTATTTAGAAACTGAGTGTGTTCGTCGTTGGCGTATTCGTTGGTATCTATGTAGCTCGTAGAGTCAAGGAGTCCTACAGAAAAGTTAAGATTTTTAAAGCTTTTTTCGTAGGCAAGTTCCAATAGATACTTCCTACCGGTGCCGTTTATGTCTTTAAGGTAGCTCTCCAAGTCGTCTCCCGTCGGGGTGAGTGTAAAGCCTTCTTCTTCGGTTTTCTTAGTTATTCCATCACCGAAGGTAATTGAAGCATTTAAAAAGAGTTTATCCTCACCGTTTAGGTCAAGATAGAAGAAAATGTGGGAAGTGTTGTAAAGTGCTCCGTAGCTCCTATACTGCTGGAAGACGGAGGTATTGATAAAGTTAATTCTATGCTCGTGAAAGAGGTGTTCCTGAACGAAGGGCTTTTCTATCTGCTGGGCGAAAGCGAGAGTGGTCAAAAGAATCATTACGATAAGTAGCATAACAGCCTCCAATTTTGAAATTGATATTAGGTATCATTATACAGATTCCTTTACGAAAACGGCTGATAACAATTTTTGCATTTACCTACAAAATTGTCATTAAATCTACAATTTTGTTATTAATCAGTAAGTAAATAAATACCTACAGAGTGGCACGGGAGTTGCAAGGAGAAAGACGGAGGTGGGAGAACGATGGGATGTGAGACTTGTAACTTGATTCACGAGAGCAACAGGCAGGTTCACGACTTCCTGCTCCAGCTCGGATACAAGAACACTTACATTGAGAGAATGGCAAGACAAAAGAATTACTGCAGGTTCGGAGAGCAAGGAATATGTTGCACACTCTGTCCGGACGGACCCTGTAGGATAAGGAGAAGGGCACCTCTCGGAAGGTGCGGAATTGACGCTGACGGAATAGCCGCGAGAAACCTCTTAAGGCTCGTCATAAACGGGGGAGCCGCTTACACCCACGACTTTAAATACACACTGAAGACCATAAAAGCAATGGCGGAAGGCAAAAGTCCCTTTAAGGTGAGGGACGAGGAAAAGCTGAAGTGGTTTATGGAAACCCTCGGACTTTCCTACGAAGAGGGTAAAACTCAGGAGAACTTAAAGAGGCTTTACCTTTTCCTGGAAACGGAGTTTTTAAAGGACTTTGACGAGCCTTTAACGCTCGTTGAGAAGCTTGCACCCAAGAGCAGAGTGGAACTCTGGAGAACTCTCGGGATACTTTCAGGAGGATTTTTAAAAGAATCTCACGAAGCAAGTGCCAAGATAATGCCGAACGTTGACACAGACTTTTTAGACCTCGCTCTTACCGCTCTCAGGCTCGGAATCTCAGCGGGATTTTTGGCTAATATAGTTTCCTCTATCTTTAGGGACATAGTCTTTGGCTCTCCCGAAATAAACGAAGGATACGCCGACCTCGGAGTATTAGATAAGGACTACGTTAACATAGTAGTTCACGGACACGTTCCCTGGACGGGAAGTGTCGTTGCGGAGCTCGCAAAGACGGAAGAGTTTCAAGAGCTTGCAAGGCAGGCGGGAGCAAAAGGAATAAAGGTTTACGGAAGCCTCTGCACCGGGCAGGAGCTCATCCAGAGACCCGAAACCGCCAAGTTCATTGACGGACAGGTAGGAAACTGGCTCTCCCAAGAGTTCTTAGCGGGAACGGGAGTGGTTGACGTCTTCGTCCTTGATAAAAACTGTGCAGCTCCCGGACTCAACAACCTCGTCCACAAGCTAAAGCTCCACACAAAACTCATATCTGTCTCCTCCGTAGTAAAACTGAGGGAGGTAGAAAGGGACCAAAAGCTCGTTTACGACCCTGTCAACGTCAGAGAGCAAGCTAAATACATAATCCTGAAGGCTATAGAAGCCTTCAAAGAGAGAAAGAGAACCCCATACCCGAGGTTCGTTCCGGAAAACAAGACAAAGTATATCGCCGGCTTTGGAGTTGAAAGCCTGCTCAAGAAGCTCGGAACTCCCGAAAACCTGATGGAAGCGATGAAGAAGGGATACATAAAGGGAGTGGTAGGACTTGTCAGCTGTGTGACTATGAGAAACGGACACGGAACCTTCACTTACGAGTTCGTTAAGGAGCTCCTAAAGAGAGATATTCTCGTTCTCATAGCAGGATGTGCTTCTAGCATGACACAAATAGAAGGCTTTACCAACCTTGAAGCTATTGATAAGTATGCGGGAGAAGGACTAAAAGAAGTATGTAAAACCCTTGAGATACCTCCGGTGCTGAATTTTGGTTCTTGTTTAGATACAGGAAGGATGGCTCTCCTCATAATAGCCCTCTCCAAATACTTCGGAGTTGACCCCTCCAAGCTCCCCGTAATAGCCGCCGCTCCCGAATACTACAACAACGACGCCTACATTGACGGACTGCTTGCGGTTTCCTTAGGAGTGAACGTATTCGTAAATCCCCCTCCTCCCATAACGGGAGCCCCCTCACTTACAAGACTCATGACCAGAGACTTGGAAGACTACCTCGGAGCGAGGTTCATAATAAATCCCGACCCCGTAAAGGCTGCCGAAAAGATAGAAGAAGAGCTTATGGCTAAGCTCTCCTGAGTTTTTTCTTTTATATTGATATAGATATATTATATAGACTCTTTACACCTCCGAACTAATGCGCAGATATTTCTAAGGAAAAAATGAGAACAACTATAAGTGTTCTAAAACAATTTAAGAACCAGCTACAAAACACATAAAACTTTCCCTCTTGACACCATGATTTTGAGATCTTATCTTAATTTCGTGATTAATTGCGGAGGTAAGAAGGAATGGAACTCAGGGCAGGAGAAAACTTTGAACTCCTCGAATTCCAGGATGGAAATGTGCCTTTCCTTTCTAAGATAAAGTCCATGGGACTCAGGGAAGGAAAGAGGTTCAAGGTCGTGATGGAAAACGGAAGAGTATATCTGATAAAGTTAGACAACACAAGAATAGTTTTAGACAAATCTCTTGCACGGCACCTTAAGGTTAAGAGAATTTGAGAAAGGCTTTTAATTGAAACTGAATCTCAAATTTGATTAACTCTCGGAGGATTTTATGAAAAGGATAACAGTAGCTGTAGTCGGAAATCCCAACGTAGGAAAAACAACACTCCTCAACGCCATAGCTGGAACTTCCCTAAAGGTAGGAAACTGGCCCGGTGTCACCGTAGAAAAGAAGGAAGCCTTCGTAAAGTTCGGGGATTACGAGATTCACTTCGTCGACCTTCCCGGTATTTATACCCTTGAACCTATATCTGAAGATGAAAAGATAGCTATAAACTTTTTAAAGAACGAGAAGGTTGATGTAATTCTAAACATACTTGATGCTACAAACCTTGAAAGAAGCCTACTCCTCACTGCGGAGCTCATTCCCTTTAAAAAACCTACCATTCTCGTTATAAATCTCGTTGACGAAGCCCAGAAGCTCGGAATAGAGATTGACGAGAATAAGCTTTCTGAACTTTTAGGAGTAAAGGTTATAAAAACCGTAGCGAGCAAAGGAATAGGTGTAAAAGAGGTATTACCTACAATAATAGAAGCTTACGAAAAGAAATTGATACCTTCGGTGGGGAAAGAAGTTTCTGAAAAGCTCTCTGAGGACGAAAAATTCGCCATAGCCCACGGAATCTACGAAGAGGTCGTTAAGAAGAAAAAGTTCGTAGAAAGAGACCTAACAGACCTAATAGACAACTTTGTCCTGCATCCCGTTCTTGGCATACTTATATTCGTAGCGGTTATATTCCTGCTTTTCAAGATAGCCTTTGATTTTTCCTCACCATTCGTAGACTGGATAGATGGATTTTTTAACGATTTCTTAATACCTGCGGTGGCAAGTATTGTAAACTCTCTCCACGCTCCCGAGATTATCTCCCGCTTCTTTGCGGAGGCAGTCGTCGGGGGAGTAGGTTTCGTCTTAACCTTCGTTCCCCTTATTTTCGTCCTGTACCTTCTGATTACCTTTTTGGAGATGTCGGGATACATTCCACGAGTCGCCTTTCTCTTTGATAAATACCTCCATAGGCTCGGACTTCACGGAAAAAGCGTTATTCCCCTTATTCTCGCCTTGGGGTGCAACGTCCCCGCAATCGTTGCAACGAGAACCTTAGAAAGCTGGAGGGAAAAACTCCTTGTAATAGCAATGATTCCCCTCATAAGTTGTCCCGCAAGACTTGTGGTGTTTTCCTTCTTTGCCCTTATGTTTTTCCCCGAATATCCTGCACTCGTAATAACGGCTCTATACCTGCTCGGAATCCTCGTTGCCTTCTTTACGGCAATAATACTTAAAAGAACCGCCTTAAAGGGCGGTATCTCACACTTCGTAATAGAACTTCCCCCTTACAGATTTCCCAGCCTAAAAACAGTTCTAAATATCTCCTGGATTCACGTAAAGGATTTTATATACAGAGCCGGAACGCTCATATTTGCCGCTTCAATTTTTATCTGGGTCCTTCTTAACCTCCCTCCCGGTGTGAGCTCCCCTAAAGATAGCTTTGCCGGAAAAATAGGGCAGACGCTTATCCCTGTTTTCAAACCTATGGGCATAGACGACTGGCAGGCTACTACCTCCCTAATACCCGCTTTCCTTGCGAGGGAGATAGTCCTAAGCTCAATGGGAGTAATCTACTCGGCGGAAGAACACCTTCAGGAAAAGAATGAGGAAAGCTTTGAGTTTGCAAAAGCCCTCGAAGAGCAGTTAGAGTTGTTAGCTACCGCGGTTAAAGACGCCTTCACCTCTCTATTTAGCCTAAGTCTTCAGACCTTTGAGGTGGAGGAAGAAGAGGGAAGCCTGAGATACTTGATAAAGCAGAGCTTTGATAAGGCTTCCGCCTTAGCCTTCATGATTTTCATTCTTATATACACTTCGTGCCTCGGAACTTACGCAACGATGGGTAGGGAGATAGGCTACAAGCTCGCTACCCTATTCCTCGGCTACAGCTTTCTCCTTGCTTGGCTAGTGGGAACCATCACATACCACATCTTTAAGTAATTAATCCTTTTTCTCCTTCTCTTCCTTCTTCTTCTCGTAGTCAGGCTGGTAGGAAACTATAGCTTCCTTGGTAAAGGTAATCTTGGTGTTAGCATCTACCTTGAGGGTTATAGTTTTCTCGCCAATATCCGCTACAGTGCCCCAGATGCCCGAAGAGGTGATAACCCTGTCGCCTTTCTTTAGATTTTCAAGGAACTTCCTGTGCCTTTCCCTCTCCTTCTTCTGGGGTCTGATTATAAGAAAGTAAAACATTAGGAATATTGCGAATAAAAATACGAGCTGGAATATTAGCGCTCCTACCGTACTGTGCTGTTCCATCTTTTTGCCTCCTCCTTACAGCGGAAAGTTATTATAGCGTGTTTTATAATTAAAGACATTATGAAAAGGCTTTTAATTTTTTTCATAACAATTCCTCTGTTAGTATTTGCTAACCCAAAGATAGTGATTAAGCATCCTTGGGTTCAAGAACCTCCTCCAGGACCCAGCACTACCATGGCAGGAATGGTAATTAAGAACGAGGGTGATGAAGAAGATATCCTCATCGGAGCAAAAAGCGACGTAGCCAAAAAAGTAGAACTCCACAAGACCGTCTTCGAGAACGGTATTGCTAAGATGGTTCACCAGAAAGAGATAATCATTCCTCCAAAAGGAAAGGTGGAGTTCAAACACCACGGATACCACATAATGCTCATAGGTTTAAAGAAGAAATTAAAGGAAGGCGATAAGGTGAAGATTACTCTTATCTTCAAAAAGAGCGGTGAGATTACCGTCGAAGCTCCCGTTGTTAAAAAACCTATGATGCACCACCACCACAAGATGTAGGATGCAGAAATTTCTCCTTCTTTTTCTTTTCTTTATCCTCAGTTGCGGCAAAACCATCATCTACGACCTCACTTTTATAGACCTTAAAGGTAGAGAAGTAAAGATAGAACCTGAGGATAAACCCCTGCTGCTCTATGTCTGGACCGGTACCTGTATCGGACACCAGGAGGATATGAAACTTATAAATGAGCACTTTTTAGAGCTTTCCAAGAGGTATAAAGTAGCTTCCTTAGCCGTTTTTATGAAGCCTGAGGATGTTAAGAAGTTTCTGGAAGAGAATAAAATAGACCCAAAGTTCATACTTCTTGCGGACCCGGAAGGTAGGATAACGAGCATCGTGAAACTGGTTTTCCTGCCCGCCACCCTCGTTTTCGACGAATCGGGAGAACTGAGAAAGAACTATCCCAGACTTCCCTTAAAGAAACTCCTCAAGGATTAACATAGCAAAGTAAGTGACTCTCAGCTAATTTAAGTTTTTTAACGTATTCTAATAACTCCTTCCTTGTAGGACTCTCCTTGAATAGGGGAATCTCCGAAAGAGCAAAAAGGGTGAACCTGTAAAGCCTTCTTCCCGTAGGACAGGGAGGCGTGTAACCCTTTATTCCAAAGTCGTTTATGCCGAAACGTAATAAATCATCTTCTCGAGCTCCTTCCGGAATGTTGCTCAGTCGCCTATCCACGTAATAGATAACCCAGTGGTATCTGTTCCCATCGTCGAAAGTTATTGCAAAGGCCCTAACGGACTCGCTAAAATTCTCCAAGTTCAGTGGGGGAGAGACTCCTTCACCGAAGCAGGTGTACTTAACAGGGAGAATCCCTTGATTTTTAAAGGCAGGACTTGACAGTTTTACATACCCTACACTACGTAATCCCAGAGAGAACCCCTGTATGAAATTACCGAGCACCCTGAATTAAAAGATAATACAGAGGAGCGGCAAACACAACGTCGTCAAACCTGTCCGTAAAACCGCCGTGTCTACCGAGAATGTTCGAAAAGTCCTTAATTCCAAGCTGTCTTTTTATAAAGGACTTAAAGTAATCCCCCACTACACCGAGAAGAACGGTCAGGAGTGCAACAAATAGGGAGTAAAAGGCATTAAATGGTAAAGCTAAGCTCATAAAAGCTACCGCAGGTATATAACCACCAAGAAAACCTTCCAAAGTCTTCTTTGGAGAGAGCTTTGGAAAGAGTGGAATCTTCCCAAAATTTTTACCGATGTAATAAGCAAAAACATCGTTAATCCAGAAAGAGATGATATAAACGAGTAAAAGGTTTGTTTCTAACTCTTTTACCAGGAACAGGTAGGTCAAGAATAAGGGAGGATAAAAGGAGAGAAAGAAAGCCTTAAAGAAAGCTTCGAGGTTCCAGTTTTTGTATCCGTAGTAGAGCGCTATAAGGGAAGATAAAGTTAAAGCTACCGCTGGGGATAAAATTCCCGCAAGAAGAACTGCAGGAGAAAAGTAGTGCAAGCTTTTGAGGTTAAGAACGGTTGTAAGCTCACGGGCAATTAGAAAGGAAAGAATCATCAAAACTACTAGAAATAGCTTTGGTGGAAGGGAAATAGCTATTAGAACGCTTATCCCTATTATTACTCCGTGCGCTTCCCTACTCATCTATAACTCTTCCGAACTTTCGTTTTCTCTTTGAAAAGTCCTTTATAGCTTTTAGGAACTCTTCACGGGTGAAGTCCGGCCAAAGGGTATCTGTGAAGTAAAACTCCGTGTAGGCAATGTTCCATAGGAGGAAGTTGGAAATTCTTTTCTCCCCTGCCGTCCTTATAAGAAGGTCTGGGTCCGGAGAGCAAGAAAGGTCTAAATACTGGGAAAAGGTCTCCTCGTTAATAACCTTAGGATTATCTTTCAGAAGTTTTCGTACGGCCCTCAGAATTTCATCCCTTCCGCCGTAGTCTATCGCAAGATTCAAGGTTAACCTGTTAAAGTGTTTAGATTCTTCCTCTATTTGCTTCATAAGCTCTACGAGAGTTTTAGGAATTCTGTCTCTTCTTCCGATAAACCGAACTCTTATTTTTAGGTCGTAAAGTTTCTGTTTCTTATTTCTCAGATAATCCTCTAAAAGTTTAAAGAGAGCTTCTACTTCCTCTTTAGGTCTATTCCAGTTTTCCGTGGAGAAGGCGTATAGAGTTAGGTGTCTTATACCGAGTTCTGTAGCGTATTCCACGATATCTTCCGCCACTTGCGCCCCTTGATAGTGTCCCATAACGCGCGGGAGTCCCCGCCTGCGTGCCCATCTTCCGTTCCCGTCCATTATTATGGCAACGTGGGAGGGTATCTTAAGTTCATCGGTCATGGCTCTTTATATAATAAGGCTTTTGCACGTTGGGTCGCTTCCGATTGGGGAAATTTCTCCTCCATGAGGGAAAGGTACTTATTCGCCGTTGCTACGTCTCCCTCATCAATTGCCATCTTTACGAGCATAAAGTAGGTGTCGGGAAGCTTATTACAGTCGGGAAGTTCACCTTCTTCACACTTCTTTATAAGAGCATTAAAAATTTGCTTCGCTTTTTCCGTTTTCCCAAGTTCATAGTAAATCTTGCCAAGCCAGAAGTAGGCGTTATCGGTGTACTTGTTAGGTTCGAACTTTTTCAGAAACTCAAGGAAGGCATCCCTTGCTTCTATAAGTTTACCTTCGTTGAAGAGAGAGAGAGCTTCTTCGTATGCTATTTTTTCATCCTCAACAGGTTCCTGAACGACGACAGGTTTTTCTTCACCGATTTTGGGTTTCTCTTCGTACCTTCTCGATACATTGGCAAGTTTTAGCCTTCCTACCTCTTCCGTGAGAAGGTCTATACGCTTGTTTATTTCCTCCAGCTTAAGATTGATTTCCTCCTGCTTTTCTTCAAGTTTTGCAACCCTTATCTCCAACTCGTTTAGGCGTTGTTCCGTTTTGGAAGTCTCAGCTACCGGAGCACAGGCTACGAGTAGAAAAGGTAAAAGTAAAAGGCTTTTTCTTTTCATTATCTTCCCCCTTCGTATTATATTAACAAACTGTTATGGATAAATTTCTAATCATAGCAGGACCCTGTGCGATAGAAAGCGAAGAGCTACTCCTAAAGGTGGGAGAAAAATTAAAGGAAATTCAAGAGAAGTTTAAAGATATAGAAGTAATTTTTAAATCATCCTTCGATAAGGCTAATCGCTCCTCTATCCATTCTTTTAGGGGGCACGGACTGGAATACGGTCTCAGAGCCTTGAGGAGAGTTAAAGAGGAGTTCGGTCTCAAAATAACTACGGATATTCACGAGAGCTGGCAGGCTGAACCCGTAGCGGAGGTTGCTGATATAATTCAGATTCCCGCCTTTCTCTGCAGACAAACCGATTTGCTCCTCGCTGCAGCGAAGACGGGAAGAGCGGTGAACGTAAAAAAGGGACAGTTTTTAGCTCCTTGGGATACTAAAAATATAGTGGAGAAACTAAAGTTCGGAGGAGCAAAGGAGATTTATCTCACCGAAAGAGGAACAAGCTTCGGGTATAACAACCTCGTAGTTGACTTTAGGAGTCTTCCTATTATGCGTAAGTACGCTAAGGTTATTTACGACGCGACCCACAGCGTCCAACTTCCCGGCGGTCTCGGGGAAAAATCGGGGGGTATGAGGGAGTTCGCATTTCCATTGATGAGAGCTGCGGTTGCAGTAGGATGTGACGGTGTATTTATGGAAACCCATCCCGAACCGGAGAAGGCACTATCGGATTCCGCTACACAGCTACCCCTTGATAAGGTGGAGGGTATGATAGAGGCTATTTTAGAACTCAGAAGAGTTGCTCGGAAGTACTACGAATGGGGAGAACCTCTCCCTTCTCGGGAAACTCCTTGAAAAACTCATAGTCGGTAGTTTTGGGGAAATTTGCGGCGTTTTCGTAAAACTCTCTCGCCTGCTCTTCCTGTCCCAGGGATTCGTTTATGAGGGCTAAGAGTAGATACTTCTCGTGGGAGTCTTCCGCCAGAAAGAGCCACTTTGTGGCTTCTAAATACTTGAACTCGGTTATGTATCTCATCCCTATAAAGAGAGGTTTTCTCAGTCCCTGGAAGTCCTTTTTTGTTAGCTTTTTTCCGTTTTTGTATATACCTATTCGGAATTTTACTCTCATACTATATGATTTAATATGTGATTCTCTGCGATAGAACCATTACGAGGCTTATAGAGGAGGGCAAGCTCGTAGTTGAGCCCTTTGAGCCGAAAAACGTTCAATGTTCTTCTTTAGATTTGAGGTTGGGAGGAGAAATAGCGGTTTACGAAGCGAACGATGAGGTAATAGACGTAAAGCTTGAAATTAAAGGTATAAAGAGGGAAAAGGTAGAGGATTTCTTTATCATAAAACCGAAGGAGTTCGTTCTCGCTACGACCTTGGAGTATTTAAAGCTTCCGGAAGACGTAACCGCTTTCGTTGAGGGGCGTTCTTCCTTGGGTAGGCTTGGGCTCTTTATAGAAAACGCTGGCTGGGTGGATGCGGGTTTTGAGGGGCAAATAACCTTAGAGCTTTACAACGCCAACTCAAGACCTATAAAGCTCTACAAGGGTATGAGGATATGTCAACTCGTGTTTGCAAAATTGGATGAAAAGCCGAAAAAGGTTTACGGAGGGAAGTATAAGGGTCAGAGGGGCGTCACACCTTCCCGTATATTCATGGACGAGGAGCTCAAGTGAACAGAGCTCTCCAGTTTGGTGAGGGACTCTTTGAGACTATCCACTGGAGGGGGAGGAACTACAAGTTAAAAAAACACTACGAAAGGTTAAGGAGCTCCGCCGAGTTCTTCGGCTATCCCTGTCCCGAATACGGGGAGTTCGTTCGGGAAATAGAAAAAGCCACCGCAGGTAATAAGAATCTTTACGTAAAGTATCTTTTGCTTTTAAAGGGAAGTGAATACTACGGGGATTATCCCGAAGGCTACGAGACTAAAGTCCTGGTGAAAAAACTTCCGCAGACTCCCGAAAGGGTAAAGTTATGCCTTTCGTCTTACCGCAGGCACTCACGGAATCCCGTCTTTTACCACAAGACAACAAATTTTCTCTTTAGCGTGCTCGTCAAAAGGGAAGCAAAAATAAGGGGATTTTTTGACGGGATTGTGCTGAACGAGAGGAATTTCTTGACTGAGACCTCTTCCGCCAACCTTTTGATTTACAAAAGAGGAAAATTTTTCACTCCCGCGAGGGAGAGCGGACTCCTGCAGGGGACGACGCTTGAGCTCCTGAGTGAGGAGATTTCCATTAAGGAGGAGTTTATTTCTTTGGATTTTCTTAAGGACGCCGAAGGCGTATTTATTTTGAATTCCTTAATAAAGCTTCTTCCCGTTTTAGAGATAGAGGGGGAAAGGTTTAGAGAAAACAAGGAGCTCGTAAAGGAATTGAGAGAGGTTATTGAGAGGAGGGAGCTACTTTCCGAATCCAGCGGTAATCTCGGTAAGGGGTAGAATTACGCTGACTACTATGATTCCGACGATGAGACCTATCAGGAGTATGGCGGCGGGTTCAACTATCCTGAGCCAGAAGTTTATCGTTCTTTCCGCCTGTTTTTCGTAAAGCTCCGAGAGCATTCCGAGCATTTTTTCAAGCTCTCCGCTGCTCTCTCCCGTCTCTACAAGGTTTTTGAACATCTCGGGAATCTCGGGAATTTCCTTAAGCAGGGAGGAGAGGCTCTTTCCCCTCTTTACCTCCGGTATTACCTCTTCCAGCTTCTGCCTGAGGTAGTAGTTGTTAATACTCTTTACGGAAAGCTCTAAGGCGTGGTCTAAGGGAACCGCGGCGTTAAGGAGCATAGATAGAACTCTCGCAAATCGGGAGAGGTTAAAGTATAGGTTCAGCTTACCGAGGACGGGAAGTTTCAGAAGATAGTAATGAAGCTTCTCTTTAGATACGAACTTAGTTCTGAACTTGAAGAGTATCAGTAATATTGGAAGTGCGAACAAAAGATAACTAAGCAGGTTTGCAAGAAGTATAACGAACTTCGTTATCAGAGGAAGCTCTTTCCCGAATCCCTCAAGGACACTCGCAATCCTCGGAACTACGAACCTTACCGCGATGAATAGGGAAATAAAACTGAAGGTTATAATAACCGCCGGGTAAGTAACCGAAGATAGAACTTTGCTTTTGAACTCTGAAACCTTGTAGAGGTATTCCCCGGCAACCTGAAAAATGTATTCTAAGTTCTCTCCCCTCTGAACCGCGGATAGCATCTCGGGTAGAAACTCGGGAAAGACTCCTGCCTTTGAGAAGGCTTCCTGAAGGCTTTCACCTTTCTCTATTCCATTTTTTATTCTCACGAAGGCTGAGGAAAGCTCTTCGTTTTCGGTTTGTCTTGCGAGGAGCTCTAAGGCTTTCGTGAGGGGAATTCCGGAAGATAAGAGGGTGGAGAGTTGAATAAGAGCGAAAGCTATCTCCTCTTCCGGAATCTTTTTTTGAAAGAGTTTTAGTGTTAGCTCCTTGCCTTCTTTTAGTTTCAGTAGCTTTACGCCTTCCCGTTTGAGTTTGGTTATAGCTTCCCTTCTGTCCCTGGCTTTCAGCGTTCCCTTTACGCGCTTTCCCTCTTGAAGTCCTTCGTAGTAGAAGGTTTTCATACCTTATTCTTTAAGTTTAATTTTTTAAATTCTCCAAGTCTCAAAATCCTAATTCCTTCAAACTTTCCTTCTTCAATCCGAACTTGAGAATGTTGGCATCCATAACAATCTTTAGCTTTTTCCTGTTATAGCTTTCTCAATCTCCTTCATTGAAAACTATGAAGCGAGAATTTATCTTAAGGAACAATAGGAAGATATACTTGAAAGGCTTTAACGATTTTCAAATTTAAAAATTTTGACGGCTCCAAAACCCATCGTTGTCCTTCTTCCTATCCCACTGAACTCCGCAAGGTCCAGAAGAGCATTCAGTCCCTTCAAAATCTCTTTATCTTGAGTTTGAAAACTCATGTAAACCTTTCCCACAAAACCGACGAACCATCCCATACTCCCTAAATCTACCTTTTCTGTTCTGAGCTCGTACCCGCTCAATACTACGGACTCTTCGACTGCTTCCTCAAGCTTAACTGTCAATTCGAGGTCAGAAAACTTCAACCATTTCTTTATCAATCCCCTGAAAATAGTTCCCGGCTCGGGTAGGATACTTACCTTTTTCCCCGATTTAAAGCTCGTTGGCGTTACGAAGCGAAGTAGGACCTTCCCGGCGGGTTGAGAGGATTCATAAAGCGCCTTATAGGAAACAGCCTCTCTGAAGACGAGGTTCCCCTTCTTGAATTCTTTTCTTCCCAAAGAAAGGTTTTCGTGTTTGGCGAATATATACGCATAGGTAAATCTCGGTATAAGGGAATCGTCTATTAGGTTAACGTCAATTATTACCCTTCGGGTGCTTTGAATTTCTGAAGAAAAAAAGTTTTCATACTTTCCCGTTTCTTCGTTTCGAACTAAGAAATTCAAGGAGAAGGGCTTAACACCTGCTTCTTCGTGAAGCTCACGGGCAAAGTCTTCCTTAAAAAGTTTGAAAAACGCTCCGTGGAGTTTATCGTAAGTCAATTCTTCCGTAGGAACCAGCTCCGAGAAGTTCAAGGGTAACCTGATACGGGCGGGCATACCTACTATCCTTCCCTTATCTTTCATAAATCTTCTATCTATAGAACCTCTAAGTATATTCCCTCTTTTTGTTCATAGTTGTATATACTGTCTGATGTATAGTGACCAAAGAAAACCCCTACCATAAAATCCACCGTAATAGGACAAGGAAAGAAGAAGTAGGATCTTCTAAATTCATCTGCTTCCTTCTTTTTTTAATAGCAGAACTTACAGCCCTTGCAAACTCAACCATATCTTCAGGGATAAGGTTGCCGTTCTTTATGAGACTGTCTGGTTTTGGCTTGCTACTTTCATTCTCATTTATTCCCTCTCCTCTAATCTCTAATCTTGGCATTCTCATCATGTTTTTTTTCATCGATGCTAAATAACTTAAACTCACCTTAGGCTTAATAAAGTATCAACTCTTTATTGCTTAAAAGCTTACAAAAATTAAATATATACCTTGAGATAAAAGAAACCATAGTCCCCTTTATCTTATTCTCAAAATCCCCTTGCCACTTTTCGGTTTTGAAAAATTCCTCAAGAACTGGTTTTATATAACTCAACTTTCTTTCCACCTAAGAGAATACCCATTAACTCTTTCAAGTCAAAACACTTGGCGCAGATTTCGGATACAGTTTTCATAGTAGACTCTCTTACTATGTAAGCACATCTATAGACAAAATATCATAATTTTATAATATTAGAATATCTTTATAGGAGGTGAAAAAGAGATGACTATGGATAGACTGCTCAGACTAACTTCCGGAACGGTTCTCCTGATAGTTCTAATACTCGGGATACTGCCCGCGGAGGATGTTCACTGGTTCTGGAAGTTCTTTTTAGCCTTCATGTCTCTGAACCAGATACAGTCCGCTTTTACAAACTGGTGTCCCGTTATGAGCCTATACAGAGCTTTCGGAGTTAAAGAATGCCAGTGCTAAGCCTCTGAATATCTTCCCTTCCTTCCCTTAAAATACTCTTTATGTTAATTAAGCACTTTGATGACCCCGTCCTGTTTTACAAATTTCTCAAGGAACGCGTCGGTATATTCTTCAAGGAAGCGGAGCAACGCTCGGGAGAGGGAATCTTTCACTGTATTTATTTTAAAGATAATAAAATACCGCCTTTGGCGGTCTTTGAGGCAGGAAGGAAAAGCTGTGTCTCCGTTTTCTTCAACGACGGCAACTACGCCGTATGCGGAAGCGAAGCAAAGCTAAAAGACTTTTGTGGAGAACTGATAAAGTTTCCCGAAACAAAACGGCTTGCAAGAGAAATCTTAGAAAACCTCATAAGGTATAGAAAGCAGAACTTTCAGCTCGGCTACAACAGGAAGATTCTTCCCCTCGGTTTAAAGACCGCGATAATGGGAGTGCTAAACGTCACCCCCGACAGCTTCTCAGACGGTGGAGAGTTCTTAGAGCCCTCAAAGGCGGTAAAGAGAGCCATCCAGATGGCGGAGGAAGGAGCCGAAATAATAGACATAGGGGGAGAGAGTACCAGACCTGGCTCCCAGAGAATTTCTGCGGAAGAGGAAATAAGGAGAGTTCTGCCTGTTCTAAAGGAAGTGAGAAAGGAGTTGCCAGATACCTGGATTTCCGTAGACACTTACAAATCCGAAGTGGCGAAAGCATGCCTGGAGGAGGGCGCAGACATAATAAACGACATAAGCGGAGGAACTTACGACCCGGAAATCCTAAAGATGGTTGCGGAGTATAGGTGTCCTTACGTAATAAATCACGTCAAGGGAAGACCCGAAACCTGGAAGACTGAACCCATAATATACGACGATGTGGTTGCAGAGATTATAGACTTCTTTAATAAACAAATAAATAAATTAAGGGAACTCGGATACAAGGAAGAGGAAAAGCTCATCCTTGACCCGGGAATAGGCTTCGGTAAACTGCCGGAGCACAATGTGGAAATTTTGAAGCGTTTTGACGAGTTTAGAAGTCTCGGGAAAATCCTTATGGTGGGAGTGTCCAGAAAGTCCTTTATAGGTTTAATCTTGGAAGGATTTCTCAATAAAAAGACTGAACCCAAAGAGAGACTATTCGGAAGTCTCGGTGCTCTTGCCATCCCCGTCCTGAAAGGAGCTAAAATAGTTAGAGTTCACGACGTAAAAGAGACGAGGGAGTTTTTAGCCCTCCTTGACGCAGTGAGAACCTACGATGGAGTTTGAGCTTCTAAAGGAACTCTTCTCCTGGAGGGATATTCTTGACCTTTTAGGTTTAACCCTCGTTTTTTTTCTCTTTATAGCCTTCTTAAGAGCCGCAAAAGGCTTTTATATACTAAGACTCCTTATAGCCTTAGGAATTATATGGACCCTCTCCGAGCTACTCAATCTAACGACCCTTTCCTGGATGTTTGAAAAGCTATGGACAGTTGCCCTCTTTACCCTCGTAGTTATATTCCAGCCTGAGATAAGGAGGACGCTTGCAAATATAGGAAGGAGAACCAAAGTTCTGAAAATCACCGAATACGAGGAGCGTTCTATAGACAGGCTTGTTAGAGCCTGTCGGTTTATGTCCGAAAGACAGATAGGAGCACTAATAGTTATAGAAAGGAATCAAAACATAGAGGACCTTATAGAGGGATGCGTTTACTTAGACGCGAGAATTTCGGCGGAGCTAATAATAACTATCTTCTATCCTATGACTCCCCTCCACGACGGAGCTATAGTGATAAGGAACGACAGGATAGCCTTCGCCTCTTGCGTTCTTCCCCTTTCTAAGAGTGCTTCACTTCCCCAAAAATACGGAACCCGCCACAGAGCGGCGGTAGGAATTTCGGAACTAAGCGATGCTATAGCTATAGTCGTTTCCGAAGAAACGGGAGAAATATCCATAGCCGTTGAGGGAAATCTTGAGAAGGTACTTGACCCCGAGCTTTTAAAGGATAAACTCCTATCCCTGTTGGGAGTAAAACATGAAGAATAGGGGGATGCTTAAATACCTTTTAATTTCTTTCATCTTAGGTCTTTCTATATGGCTCGCGGTAAACTTCGGAGAGAGATTTCCTTTAACGGTTATAAGATTCGTTGAAGTTAAAAAAGGCTATAGAACGGAACCCGAGCTCGTTGAGATTACCCTTCTCGTTTCCCGCAGATTGCTTGAGTCCCCTCTCCTTGAACGCGTTAAGGCTTACATAGATGAGGAGGAGCTTAAAAGAGGGAAAAAGGAAATTCGTGTAAAGGTGTATACACCTTTGCCTTTCCTGATAGAACCCACCGCCGTTAATCCTCCCTTCGTCCGCGTCAAGAGCGAGTAATCCTAAGCTTTAGGTAAAACTTTCCCTTCCCAGTGTTATCAACGGCTTCAAGCTCGAAAATTACTCCATAATTTTCCAAGTCCTTAATTAGCCTTGGAAGAACATTCGCTCTCACTTCCTTTATTTCCACTTCGTAGCCGTTCGTTATTTCGGAAATCCTCTTTAGCTCAAGCCCGTGCCGTTCCAAAACGTTCCTTATAGCTACCTCCGTTAAAGGAAGCTTCTTTTTCCTTTCAAGGTTGTTCAGGAGAAAGACGAACTCTTTAAATTTTAGGTATTGAACGTTTACAAAGTTGCGCAACTCTTTGTAATCCGAGAAAAACACGAAAACCAAGACTACGAGTAGCACTCCCGAAAAAAGGTAAGCCCAACTTCTCTTTAAAACCACGGGAGCTTCACCTCAAACTCGTAGAGTCCTTCCGGAGTCCTTCTCACCTTTGAGGCATTACTTATACGGTTCATTAATTCTTCTGAAGCGAGACCTTTAATCTTCAAAACCCCATTTTTGTAAGAGATTTCCAAGATTTTTACTCCCTCCGGAAGTTGGGAAAAAACTTTTCTTAAACCTAATAATAGACTTTTTTTATTAGAACCTGAAAAGTTCTTTAGTTGTTCGTCAACGAGCACCGGAGGTAGCTCGGGAAACTTCTGTGAAAAGAGCTCTTTCTTCTTAAGGTTTATTTCCTTCATAAACTCCCTTTTTATAAAATCCTTACCAAGACTAAAGGAAAATACGGTAAAGGTTGCAACGGAGAGTATGCCAAGAAGAGCCTTCACTTCCTTCGGAGATAACTCCTCGTGTTTAAAAGAAGGTGAGCTATCCTTATATACGAACTTTAAGGCTCCCGAAAATGCGGAGTTTAGCTCAGGGGATACGTAAGGATTTCGTAAGCTCTTCTTAAAAAACTCCTTTATGCCTTTTAACTTACTCGTCCCTCCGCTCAGAAGAACCTTCTTGTTCTCTAAAGGGATCCCGATATCCTCTAAAATCTCACTAAAGGTTAAGTGCACGATTTCGTTTGAAAGTCCCTCCTCAAGCTTTATAGCCTCTGCTCTATCGTAAGGAACTTCCAGTTCCCTGCTAATCCTTTCGGTTATGAAATCCCCGCCTTTTAGGACTACTCTGTAGAGCTTAAGTTCGTAATTTTTGGTTTCCACGTAGGTTGTCTTTCTTCTTCCCAAATCCAGAACCGCAAGGTCTGGCTCATTCAAAATCCTTGAAAGCCTCGCTAAGGTAAAAATTTCGCAGTCCAGAGCGAAGTAGCTTTCGGGAGGTTCGTAATCTTTAACGAGAACTAAGTAATACTTATTCCCTGTAAGGGAAAAATCCCACAAAACCTCTCCGTATTCTTCAGCTTCAAACTTTAAGATTTCCTTTAGCTCCCACTTATTTTTGATCTCCGCTTTGCCTATCCTAACAAGACATTTGTCCGAGGGAATGATGTAAATTTTTTTTCCTTTTCGTTTGGTTTCTTTCCATTTTTTCGTAAAAACAGAGTAATTAACGGAGTAAATCTTTTCTCCGTCTATCCCTGTGTATATCATCCCTCAAGGATGTTTTCCCTTATCTTTTCAAGAAGTGCAAGCAGTACCTTTTTAACATCTTCTTTGTTCTTTGCAGAAAGTCCTATTACCGGTATTCCTTCGTCCTCAGAAATATCAAGTGCTATTGCAATATCTTTAGGAGACCACGCATTAGGAAGGTCTTGCTTATTAGCACCTATCACCATAGGTATGGGATACCTGCTATGGAAAAAGTTTATGATTCTCCGGGCTTCGTGAAAGGTCGTTGGATCAGTACTGTCTACGAGTACGATAACTCCGAGGGCTCCCTCTCCCAAGACTTCCCACATGAAGTTGAAGCGTGCCTGTCCAGGTGTTCCGAAGAGATATAGCTCGTGTTCGTTGTCTATCTTTATTTTTCCAAAGTCCATAGCAACTGTTGTGGTTGCTTTCTTCTCTTTTTCCTCCTTGTGGGATATCTTCCTTTCGGTAGTTACAGGCTCTATCTCACTGACGGTTTTAATAAACTCTGTCTTCCCAGCTGCGAAGGGACCTGATATAACTATCTTTATTTTCTTAGTCTGCTTTTCCTCACTCATAACTTCTTAATCTTTTCTATCAACTTTGCAAGAAGGTCCAGAGAAATGGAGGCTCTCCTCTTCATAGGCTTCTTCTTTCTCTTTATTGCCCCTATGGAGAGAAGTCCATAGAGTGTCCTGTAAACGGTTAACTTGTCCAATCCACTTTTTTCCACAATGTCCTTAACCGTGTTCCTTCCATCTATAAGGTTGAGAACTTTTCTCTCCTTATCTGTTAGTTTCGCTTTTAGAATTTTTTCCTCGTAATCGGGCATCTTTTCAAAAATTAGTAATTCATCCGAGATTTTTCTCTCCGTTTCCTCTAAAGTAAGGTGTCGTGCGGCTTCCATTATGAGCTGTTCACTGGAAAAAAATACAGGAACATCATGGGGATACTTTATAAAGCCCTGTGTAAAGGAAAACCTACCATTCCTTTTGTCTAAACGGGAAAGGAAAAACTTCTTTATGGTTTCGGCGAGAGCTCTATCTTGGAGTCGGAGCTTGGTCAACAAAACAGCAAAGTCCCTGTCGGCGTAAACACGGAATACCTTGTCCACAGGTCTTGCCAGCACCACCTCCCCTTCCTTTATATAATAAGCTACGGTCATATCATCCCATTCGACTATGAGAACGCCACTCTTCTTATCCGTGTGTAAAACCTGCAGAATGTCTGCGAAGCTAAAAGAGTTAAGGTCTCCTATCAAGGACATTTATAAAACCGTTATAACATACTTTCTAACTTTTCCTTCGCCTTTTTAATCTCAATGTAAACCAGTCCCAGCTTTGCCTCTTCCGAGGTAAGAGTTGTGAGAACAGCATCCTCCTTTATTCCAGTAATAACAATATATCCATGGTTTCCCTTAATTGTTATTTGTTCAAGAGCACCTTTCTTGAGTTCTTCCACAACCCTTTCGCCTAAGGACAGAAGTGCCGCACTCATCGCAGCTACCTTGTCTTCTTCCGTATCGGGAGGCAGAACAGAAGATATAGGGAGACCATCCATACTAACGAGAGAAGCTCCCTCTATACCGGTAGCTTTTACAAGCTCATTTAGTACTGTTTCATATTGAGCCATTTATGTCCTCCGTTTTTACTTAAAAAATGAGAGTTCTTTTTCTAACTTATTTATTATACTTTCAATAGTTTTCAGTTTTTGCTCTAGATGTTTATCCTGAGAAGATTCCTGAACTCTATACTCTATCTCTCTAAAATCTGCGTGTAGTTCTTCTAAAAGAACTTTTACGTTATGAATATGCGTTCTTAATTCTTCAACGCTTTCCTTAAGAGCTACTCCCATAGCTCCCACAGGGTCTATTCCTTCAGGAATCTCGTTAGTATTTAAATATCCTTCCTTAAGACGTTCTACGTATTTTATCAGAGAGCTGGATTTTTCCAGTATGGGCTCATAGCTCATTTCAAGCTCTTTAACCTTGCTCTCATACCTCTCCTTGATATCTAATATTGTCTCCTCAAGCATTCTTAGGATTTCTTCAAGTTCTTCATAAATAGTTATTGGAATTAAGATGTTCTCTATATCGTCCTGATTTTCCGAAACGAGCGTAGCTATGTAGTAAAGCTTTCCAAGGACACTTTCAAGTTTTTGCTTCAGGAAGTAGGTATAAATGGCAGTTAAAACAAATGAAGCACCAAGTCCCAAAAGAAGCGAAGGAATTAATTGACCTTCGGTTAAAAGGTAAAAAACGATAAAAAGAACAAGAGAAGTTCCTAAAAAAAGATAGACAGCAGTTTTAATAAGCTCGTCAGCTAAAGATATCTTCCGAGTTATCTTTATCTTTCACCCCTCCTGAAATTTTATAAGTTTCGTCTGGTCTATTATTTTACCAAAGCTTATTCCAAAATCTGAAATTTCTGTGGCTTTAGCGAGGGCAACTTTGCCTTCAATAACACGCATCGCGTATAAGTTTTTTACTTTCTGGAAGTAGTTTAAAATGTCCTCTTCAAATACTGCGTTGTTTACAAATCCTTTCTGAACGGTGGATATGTGAAATATTAATGGGAAGTTTTTCCCATATTGGGATAACTGCTTTAAGTCTCCGTTTAGAGCCTCCTGAACTTGCTCCTCGGGAAGTTCTCCGAAGTAAGCCATATACAGAACCTTCGGTTTATACTTCTCAAGGTAGTTTACAAACTTTTTGCCCCCTTCTATATACCAAGCCGTTTTTCCGAGGATTCTTAAACCTGTCGTCAGTGCACCTGCAAAAACCGCGCAAAGCTGGGAGTTTTCCATAAATACCACACCGATATTGTCAAAG
>WFPV01000212.1 GCA_015487405.1 Aquifex sp.
AAGAACTCCAGCTCGTAAAAGAAAAAACTGGCTTTGACATGCCTCCTAAGGAAATCTTAGGAGAAATAGAGATAAGCTCCAAGTATGTAGAAGAGAAGGATTTTGTAGAGATGACGCTTTCCTTCGTAATCCAGTATAAGGGAGAGATACTCGTTGAGCCTGTCGTGTTTTTCATAAAAGAGAAGTTCCTCGTCAGCGTAAGATACAGGGACATTCCTTCAATATTGATGTTCAAAAATAGAATAAACATTCATAGAAAGTTCTACCAATTCCCCGAAGGCATATTTGCGGGAATCCTCGGTATAGAAGTGGACAGGATAGGAGATAGGTTAGAGATTCTCGGAAAGAGAATTAAAGAGCTTTGGAAACAGATGTTTGAAGAACAATCGGAGGAGATGATAAGGGAGCTTGCCTACTACGACGAGCTGAACATAACCCTTATGGAAAGCATAAATGAAAAGCTCAGGATTCTCTCCAAGTGTCTCAAAAGCCCCCTCATAAATGCCCACACCAAAAAAGAGCTCAGGATAATTTACGAGGACCTCTCCACTCTCCTTGATTACACTTCTTTTTACATGGAAAAGATAGACAGCATACAGGCTTCCCTTCTCGGTCTCATAACTATAAGACAAAATGAAGCTGTAAAGGTATTCACCGTTCTCGCAACCATCTTCCTACCTGCGACTCTCATTGCGAGTATATTCGGTATGAACTTTAAATACATGCCGGAGCTTACCTGGAAATACGGCTATCCCTACTCGCTATTTTTAATGGTTATCACCACAATGGTTCTTCTATTCTGGGTAAGGAGAAAGGGATGGCTCTAAAGAGGGAGCTACACATAGAGGACATAATTCTTGGGCTTACTGTATTGTTTACTTTTCTGTACCCGCTAATAATTACGGGCATTATCCTTTACCAAGAAGCTGAAAAAGAAGATAAGGCATTGAAAAGAATTAATAAGATTTTAAGTACCCTAACGGGTAAAGATTGTGAAAAAAGCGTATTTGAAGTTGCCCCGTATACGGAAGTTGAACCGTCATGGTTAAGAAGTCTTTGTAAATATACCGAAGGTAAAAAGGTTAAATCCCAAAATTATAAGGTGGAAGGAAACGAGCTTTTTTTTAGAGCGGAAATTGATGGCGGATACCTTACGGTGGTAGGAGTTTGGGAATTCAACAGATTTAAGATAATCTTTATCGGATATGATAAAGGGCGTTGATGTAGGCGGAAGCTTCGTAAAGGTTCTCTGGGAAGACGGAAGGAAGGAAAAGCACTTTATTAAAGACATAAAGCACCACAAGGAAAAGTTTATAGAAAAGCTTAAGGGAATTATCTTTTCCGAAAATCCCTCGGGAGTAGGCATAGCGGTAGCGGGTTTTACCTCAAAGGAAGGGAAGGTTTATCACTCACCGAACATCAAGGTTCTCAACGGTTTTGACTTTAGAGAAGCTTTTTCGGATATAGGAATACCTTTTGTAGTGGGAAACGATGTGAGCTTAGGGGCTTTCGGGGAATGGTTTTACGACCATAGAGATAAAGAGGTTTTACTCCTAATAGCGGTCGGAACGGGACTCGGTTCCGGGCTCGTAGTAAAAGGAGAGCTCTTTACCGGCGTATGCGGAAGTGCCTTAGAACTGGGACACCACATAATTGAGAAGGATGGAGAGCTCTGTAATTGTGGAAGGAAAGGATGCTGGGAAGCCTACTGTTCTTCTTATGGAATTGAAAGGGAATTTAAAAGATTAAGCGGACAGGAGTTATCGGACCACGCGATAGCCAAATTAGCAGAGCAAGGGGACGAAAATGCCTTGAAAGCTATCCAAAGATTTAAAGACTACCTGAGTTTAGGTCTTATGAATTCTGTTCATATATTTAATCCCGATTGCATAGTTTTAGGTGGAGGTGTTATAAAGACCTTTAGACAATTCTTAGAAGACATACCCGAAAGGGTAAAAGAAATTTCTGAAGACCTCCCAGCTTCATGCGTGGAAATAACTTTTTCAAAAGCTGACGAATTCATGGGAGCTCGCGGGGCGCTTGCTTATGCTAAAGTAAATTTATAGATTTTTAGGAGAAGCCTTATAAAAGGAGGTGGGTCTTATGGCGTTAATTGAGTATAGGAAGAAGAAAGGAGACCAAATATGGCACTTTTGTCAGAACTGTCCTGATTATCCTAAGGAAGACTACGATAGCTGGTGTGGTGGAACGAGACCTCCGGGCGGAAAAATATGTGAAGAATGTATCCTCTTAGAAGAGGAGGATGAAAAGGACTGTAACCCTAACTACTGTTACTAAACTCACTCCCTCTCTTTCTCTCTCTTTGAATTTTTTTGAAAACCTCATTATATCTGTAAAATTTTTAAAAGAACAGGTTAACTCTTTACTTCCTGAATTTGAACCATATTTCCATAAGAGGGGTGACGTAAATATTGCTTTCGAAGTCCTAAAATTTTCAGAAAAACACACGAAGTGTATCCAGATTTATAAATTTTTAAAAGAATTTATTACCTTTGGTAGAGTTATTACTTATGGCGAAATTGCTAAAAGGTTTAACACCTCTCCACGGTTTATTGGATACTGCATGAAAATTAATCCGTTCCCCGTAATAATACCTTGTCATAGAGTTTTGTCCAGAAACGGTTTGGGTGGTTATTCCGTGGGTTTGGAAGTTAAAAGAGAATTACTCAGACACGAGGGAATTCTTTAGTATTTCTCTAATTTCCTGTGGAATAGAGACAATCTTGCCGTTCTTAACAACACAATGCCTGGTCTTTGCGTTCGCTATAAGTGTTTCGTTTTTAAGAATTTTATAATTAAAAGCGAATGTAAATTTTGTGAGTTCAGAAAGATTTAGTTCTATTTTAAATACTTCGTCGTAGAAAAGAGGTTTTTTATACTCACATTCTGCAGATAGAATAACTACTTCGTACCCTTTCTCCCTTAATTTGCTATAAGGAAAACCTTTACTTCTTAAGAATTCTCCCCTCGCCTCTTCAAAGTATCTGAAGTAGTTGGAATGGTGAACTACACCCTGTGCATCAGTTTCATAAAATTGAACTCTTCGCATGTATACAAAACTCATTTAATGTTTATTATCTTACTCTGGAAAAGCCTTTATAGACACATAACAAACGATTTATTCCGAAAGAAGAATCACCAGAGTTCAACTGTTTCAATCTCTTACTGTTGTTTTCATGAATCTACTTTTTGCAAACAAGTGTTTTTACGAAATTTACAACATCGCTAACGTGGATGTAGCTTCAGACTTAAGATACGGAGATATGGAAGACTCCGTACTTTTCCATAGGAGAAGAGGTTCTCAAGGGAATACTCGCAAGAGCTGTTTTTATTCGGATTGACATTTTTAAGACTCTCTCCTATCCTTTAAAGCATGGTGGAGATCGTTATAGCGGAGCATGCTGGATTTTGCTTCGGAGTCAAAAGGGCTGTAAAGCTTGCGGAAGAAAGCTCCAAAAAGGTTAAGGAGGGAGGAAGAGTGTTCACCTTGGGTCCCATAATTCACAATCCTCAGGAAGTAAATAGATTGAAGTCCTTGGGGATTGAACCCCTTGAAAATAAAGAGCTAAAGCCCGGAGACACGATAATAATCCGTTCACACGGGATTCCTCCTGAAAAGGAGCAGGAGTTAAAGGAAAAGGGACTAAACGTTGTTGACGCCACCTGTCCTTACGTCAAGGCGGTTCACGAAGCGGTGTGCAAGCTCACGGAAGAGGGTTATTTCATCGTTCTGGTAGGTGAGAAGAACCATCCCGAAGTTATAGGAACACTCGGATATCTGAGGGCATGCAATGGAAAGGGGACAGTTGTAGAGACGCTGGATGACCTTCGGGAAGCGTTTAAATACGAAAAAGTCGGAGTAGTTGCTCAAACCACTCAGAACGAGGAGTTCTTCAAAAAGGTCGTTGGAGAGCTCGCAGTTTGGGTAAAAGAGCTAAAGGTTATAAACACTATATGTAACGCTACTTCCCTCAGGCAGGAGGCAATAAGGAATCTTGCTCCTAAGGTTGACGTCGTTATCGTTATCGGAGGTAAAAACAGTGGAAACACAAGGAGGCTATACCACATAGCGAAGGAGCTCAATCCTAACACTTACCACATAGAAATGGAAGAGGAACTAAAGCCGGAGTGGTTTAAAAACGCCAAGCGCGTGGGAATCACAGCAGGAGCTTCCACTCCCGACTGGATTATAGAGAGAGTTATTAATAGAATAAAAGAAGTATGTTCAGAAAGTTTGGTCTACTGCTAATTCTAACTCTTTTACTCGCTTGCTCAAGCGAAGGAGTAGAGAAGAAAACTGCCGAAGCTCAAGAGGGTGAAGACCTATACTGGCTCGTAATTGAAGACCAGATTAAAGAGCTTCCCTTAGATAAGGCGGTTAAGCTTGGAAGGGGTGACAAGGTTCTCATAATCTTTGTAAATCCCGATTGTCCCCACTGTAGGAGTGAGTGGAAAATTTTGAGGGAGCACCTTGATAAGCTAAAGATTTACGCTTTTGTGATTCCCTTCAAAGGCTGGGGAGAAGAAAACTTAAAGAAGACTCTTTACATAGTCTGCTCCAAAAATCCTGAGAAGGCATTTGATGAGGTTCTTACCGGGAAGCTGGACAACAAAGAGATAAATCCCCCCCAGTGTAGAAAGTTGGATGCTCACTTCAAAGCGGCGGAAATTGTCGGGCTCAGAGCGGTTCCTCTAAACATACTGCCCGAGCAGAAGAAGGTGATAGAGGGGGCAAATCCTAACATACTCAAATACCTTGGCATAAAGAACTAACGGGAGTAGGAAAGAAGGGCTATTCCGAGAATTATCAAAAGACTCCCGAGGAGTTTCGTTAAGGTGAGTTGCTCTCCTAGGATAATGACCGCAAGCAGGGTGGAAAACAAAGGAGAGCTCGCCGCTATCGGTGCAACGATGGAAACCTGTCCCACCTTTATAGCCTTGTAGTAAACGAGGAGTCCGAGGAATCCCGAAACGAATCCGCCCAAAGCTACCATAGTGAGCTCTTTAACCGGATAGTTCAAAACGTTCTCCTTCAAAACTAAAACACCGATTAGGGCAAATATCGTGGCTGTAAGGTTATGTATCAATATTCCGGCAAGGGGGGAAATCTCCCCCTTCAGACCGAGCTTAAACAGAACCGGAGCACTTCCCCATATTAGTGCGGATAGAAGAGCCCAAAAAATGGCTTTTAGATTTTCCATCTACTCTTTAATTAAAGGCTAAAACCTTGTCAAAATCCTTCATCATCTGGGACATACTGTAAGTGGAACTGCTTTCCGCCCAGTTTGGAATCTCCTTTACTCCCCTCTGGTTCGCCGAGTGGGCACAGAACATAACTTTTGCTCCGAAAAGGTGTAGCTCCTCGGCGTCAGGTCTAAGGAGGTAGTAAACGCCGTTTCCCGATAAAAATAGAACTACCTCGTGCCCCTTCTCTGTTAGAGCCTTCGTTAGATTCCTTATAGTGGTGTAGTCCTTGGCGTAAGGAACGCTCGTTACAAGGATTAAAACCTTCATTTCACTTTCCTAATTATAATCTCCCAGAGGTTTTCCCCTATTTGGTTAACCTCAAGAACTTCTTGTCCTTCCTCTCTCATGCTCTTGGGAACGCTCTCCGCAGAGGGGGGATAATCCACGATGACCCTCAAAATCTGTCCTGGTTCCATAGTTTCTAATGCGAGTTTGCTCTTTACGAAGGTAAAGGGGCAGACCTCACCCCTTATATCAAGCTCTTTATCTACCTTCTTTTCCATAAAAGATAAATTTAAACGCCTTCAGTTAAAATAATCAATTATGAAAATCCCCTACTCCTGGCTATCCGAATTCGTAGAGCTCGGAAACCTCACACCCGAAGAGGTTGCGGAAAGACTCTCCCTCCAGAGCGTAGAGGCAACCGTTGAAAAGTTCGGAATAGATTTAGACGGCGTAGTATTTGGAAAAGTCGTAGAAGTTAAAGAGCATCCAACGAAAAAAAAACTACTCGTTGCAAAGGTTCAGGTTCAGGAGCACCTCTTTATAAATGTCGTAACCGCAGATAAAACCCTGAAGGCGGGGGACGGCGTTATCGTAGCCCTGCCCAACGCAAAAGTAGGAAGTATGTGCGTAACCAAGAGAGAATTTGACGGAGTAGTTTCCGAAGGATTACTCCTTTCCGCTCAGGAGCTCGGACTGGAAGAAAAAAGTGAGGGAGTTCTAAAAATAAAGGAGGACTTTCATCCCGGAACGGACGCAAGCGAGATTCTCGGCTTCGGAGAGCCAATATTAGAGATAGACATAACCCCAAACAGGGGAGACATGCTCTCGGTCAGAGGAGTTGCGAGGGATATAAGCGCCATATTCGGACTTCCTAAAAAGAGCACCGAAGAGCTGAAGTTTGAAGAGTTCGGTGATATTTCTATAGAAATTAAAGATGAAGATTGTAAGAGATACCGCGGAGCGGTAATAGAGAATGTAAAGATAGAGGAAAGCCCTCTATACATAAAAAAGAGACTCTGGCAGTGCGGGATAAAGAGCATAAACAACGTTGTTGACATAACAAACTACGTAATGCTCAGGGACGGACAACCCCTCCATGCCTTTGACCTTGACAAGCTAGAAGGAGGAATAGTTGTAAGGAGTGCCCACAAGGGAGAGAAACTCATAACCCTTGACGGAGAGAAGAGGGAGCTTGATGAAGACATTCTCGTAATAGCTGATTCTAAGAAACCCGTAGCCGTAGCCGGAGTCATCGGAGGACTGGAGAGCGGAGTAAGTGAAAGAACCACGAGAATACTCCTTGAGAGTGCATACTTCAACCCCTACAGGGTCAGACGCTCAGCCAAGAAGCTCGGAATCCAGACGGAAAGCTCCTACAGATTTGAGAGAAATGTTGACATAGAAAGAGTGGATAAGGCTCAGGATTACGCAATTTCTTTAATTTTAAAACACGCAGGCGGTGAGCTAAAAGCTACAAAAGACGTATATCCTAAAAAATACGAGCCTAAGAAGATATTCCTCTCCCAAGGGAAATACATAAAGTATGCGGGAGAACCCTACAAGAACGAAGAAGTTAGCAAAATCCTGAACGCCTTAGAGATTCCCCACGAGATAATGAGGTGCGGCGTAGAGGTTCAGGTTCCCTCCCACAGGAGCTTTGACCTCCACAGGGACGTGGATATCGTAGAGGAGATAATGAGGATAAAGGGATACGACTACTACACCTCCGACACCATAAAGCTTCCCTCAATCGCAAGCTACGAGAAGGACTACCTAACGGAAATAAGAAAACTCCTCAGAGACAGGGGACTCTACGAGGTCATCAACTTCTCCTTTGAGGACGACAAACTTTACAAACTCCTTGAGATACCTCTACCGAAGGTAGAAGTGATAAACCCTCTAAATCCCTCCCAGAGATATATGAGGACCAACCTCATAACTTCGCTCCTCAGAACAGCGATTTACAACGACAGGAACTACAACTACTCCCAGGCATTCTTTGAGCTCGGAAAGGTATTCTTTGAAGAGGAAGAGGAGAACAGGCTCGGAATACTCCTGAAAGGTAAAAAGCCCAAAACCCTGAAGGAGGAAGACTGGAATCTTTACGAGCTCTCGGAGATAATTCACGGAATCTTTGAGCTTCTGGGACTAAAACCGGAGCTCAGATTCTCCGAAGAGAGCTACCTCCACCCATACGCTCAGGCGGAGATTCTCCTTGACGGTGAAAGAGTAGGAGTTTTCGGAAAGCTCCATCCCGAGATAGCCAAAGAGCTTGAGCTGAGGGGTGAGTCTCTCATTGCGGAGATTGAGATTGAGAAAGTTCTAAAGAAAAAGAAACTCCCCCACTACGAAGGCATTTCAAGATTCCCTCCTGTTATAAGGGACTTAGCTCTCGTTATGGACAAAGCCTTTAGTGTGGATAAATTATTAAATGAAATTAAGTTTCAAGTAGGCGAATACTTAGAAGAGGTTAAGGTTTTTGACGTATATACGGGCGAAAAGGTAGGGGAAGGCAAGAAAAGCGTAGCGGTAAGGTTGGTATTCAGGAGTAAGGAAAGAAGCTTAACGGACGAGGAAGTAAACGAACTGGTAGAGAAGTTGGTTGAGAAGTTGAGAGAGAAGCTCGGTGTTGAGCTTAGAGTGTGATATAGAGTCTGCCCTGTGCGTGGCACGGAGGCACTCAATGGGGCCTACACCGTGGGCTAAAGGGAAGCCGGCTTCGGGTCATCCCGGAAGGGAGCCCGAGAGGCTACCCACCTAAAAGGAATTGAGGCCCACGAGGCTTACCGTGCTACGGCAGGGTGGACTTCCCATAAACTTGCCTTCCCCTCCTGTGAACGCAGGAGGCGGAAGAGTTGACGAAAGAGAAAAACAGAATAAGGAGAGAGCTTTTACAGAAACGCATAAACTTATCTGAGGAAGAGAGGAAAAGACTCTCACAAAAAATAGTAGAGAACCTGAAGAGTCTGACCGAATACAGAAAAGCCAAAAAAGTCCTTCTATACTGCCCCATTAAAGGAGAGCCCGACCTCACACCGCTCTTTGAAGAAGTTATAAGGGAAAAGGAGCTAATCCTACCCAAAGTAAACGGAGAGCTTCTAAAGCTCTACAAGGTAGAAGCCCCTTCTTGCCTTTCTCCCGGAGCTTTCGGAATCCTTGAGCCCCCCGAGGGCGACGAGGTAAGCCCGGAAGAGCTTGACTTTGTAGCTATTCCCGGTATAGCTTTTGACCTGAGAGGCTATAGACTCGGCTTCGGAAAGGGTTACTACGACAGGCTCTTAAAAAGGACAAAGGCGAAAAAAGTGGGAGTGGCTTACTCCTTTCAGGTTCTTGAACGCGTCCCCCACGATGCGTGGGACGTTCCCGTTGATATTATCCTAACCGAAAAATTCGTAAGGAGGTTGAGAGATGGACTTAAGTAGTATTCTTTTAGTAATCATAGGAGTCGGTGTGGGAGTATTTATCAGTAAGAAATTTTTAAATTCCCAAAGACCTGCTACCGCAGGTATTCCTACAACTATTCCCGACTTTAGTCATCTTGAGCAAGAGGCTAAGAAGAAGGCGGAAAACATAGTAAAGGAAGCTGAGGAGAAAGCGGAAAAGCTCATAAAGGAAGCAAAAGAGGCTGCCGAAAAATTGATAAAGGAAGGCGAAGAAAAGGCTGAAAAACTCCTCCAGCAGGCGAAGGAAGAGGTGGAGAGAATTAAACAGGAGATAGAGCTAAAGAGGAAGGAGCTCCTTGAAAGGGAAGAAAACATAAAGACCAAGGAGAGACACCTTGACAGAAGATGGGAAACCCTTGAAAGGAGGGAAGAAGAGCTTCTCAGGAGAGAAAGGGAGCTTAAGGATCTTGAAAGGAGCCTGGAATCCCTAAAAAGGGAACTCCAACAGAAGGAGGAGAATTTAGAAGAGGAAAAGAAAGAAGTTGAAGAGCTCAAGAAGAAGGAAATAGAAGAACTCCAGAGGATAGCCCAACTCACCGTTGAAGAGGCAAAGAAGGAAATCCTCAAAAGAGTGGAAGAAGAGGCGAGAAAGGACGCTATAAAGCTCATGAAAACCATAGAAGAGGAAGCAAGGAGAAAGGCGGAGTTTGAAGCTAAAAAAATAATCGCAACCTCCGTTCAGAGACTCTCTCCCCAGATAGCGATAAACTACACCACCACCACCGTAGAGCTCCCCAGCAACGAATTCAAGGGAAGAATCATAGGAAGGGAAGGAAGAAACATAAGAACCTTTGAGATTCTCACCGGAGTAGACCTCATAATAGACGACACCCCGGACATCGTGACCATCTCCTCCTTTGACCCCCTCAGGAGAGAAATCGCTAAGGAGGCCCTTGAGAGATTAATAGCGGATGGAAGAATACATCCCGCAAGGATAGAGGAGATAGTTGACGAAGTAAAGAGGGAGTTTGACGAAAAGATTAGGAAGCTCGGAGAGGAAACCGTTTACGAGCTTGAACTCCACGACATAAATCCAGGACTTTACTACTACATCGGAAAGCTCTACTACAGAACCAGCTATTCCCAGAACGTTCTACTTCACTCCAAGGAAGTAGCTTACATAGCAGGACTCATGGCTGAGGAGCTCGGACTGGATGCAAAACTCGCAAGAAGGGCGGGACTCCTCCACGATATCGGAAAGGCTATCTCCCACGAGCTCGGGGGCTCCCATACGGACATTGGCGTAGAGCTCGCGAAGAAATACGGTGAACCCGACGCCGTCATCAATGCCATAAGGGCACACCACGAGGAAGAGCCCGTCAGATACCCCGAAGTCGCCCTCGTTTGTGCGGCTGACGCTTTATCTGCCGCAAGACCCGGAGCAAGGAGGGAAACCTTAGAGGCTTACATCAAACGCTTAGAAAAACTTGAGGAGATAGTCAAGTCCTTCAAGGGAGTTGCGAATGCCTACGCCGTTCAAGCGGGAAGGGAAGTCCGCGTAATAGTTGACCCCGATGAAATCTCCGACGAAGAGGCATACCTACTTTCCAAAGAAATAGCCAAGAAGATAGAAGAGGAGCTCGACTTCCCCGGACAGATAAAGGTTGTCGTAATAAGAGAAACCAGACACGTAGAGTATGCAAAATAATTTTTAATTTTTATTTGAGGACGCCCCCTTCGGGGGCGTATTTAGATTTTTTTGTAATTCTTTTAACATATTAACAATTTGCTTAAGTAAATCTTCAAATAAATCTTTATAGGATTTTTCATAGATTTCGAGGCATTTCGCTAAATCCTCATAGGAACTTCCCTTTCTGTGAGCAA
>WFPV01000213.1 GCA_015487405.1 Aquifex sp.
GGACTTTCTAAGACCGCTCTCCACGCAATAGGTGGAATTCTCAAGCACGGACCTGCAATAGCTGCATTTACCAACCCCACCATAAACTCCTACCACAGACTCGTTCCCGGATTCGAGGCTCCCGTAAGACTCGCTTACTCCGCAAGAAACAGGTCTGCCGCAATAAGAATACCCATGTACTCTCAAAACCCCAAGGCTAAGAGAATAGAAGTAAGATTCCCTGATGCAACATCCAACCCATACCTTGCATTTGCGGCAATCCTCATGGCTGCAATAGACGGAATAGAAAACGAAATTGACCCAGGTGAACCTTTTGATAAAGATATTTACTCCTTACCTCCCGAAGAGCTCGAAGGAATACCTCAACTACCCGGTTCTCTGGAAGAAGCGCTCAAAGCACTTGAAAACGACTACGAATTCCTTCTCAAGGGAGGAGTATTCACCGAAGAATTCATCCAGCTCTGGATTGAAAGCAAAAGGGCAGAAATTGACGAGCTCAGATTTACTCCTCACCCCAAGGAGTTTGAGCTTTACTGGGATATTTAATTAAAGAAAAGTTTTAGATACGGGGCGCAAAAGCGCCCCGTCATTTAATAAAAAAAAGGAGGAAAAGAAATGAGGGGACTCGGAAAACTTGCTACTATAATGCTTACATTATTTTATACTATACCTGCACTTGCTCAGGAGAGTGCCAAGCTTGACACCGGAAATACAGCCTGGATGCTCACCGCATCCGCACTCGTCGTATTTATGACCGTTCCGGGACTTGCGCTCTTCTACGGAGGACTTGATAAGGCTAAGAACATTCTGAATACAATCGCTATGTCCTTCTCAGCCTTTGCAATAGTTACGCTAACTTGGGTTATTATTGGATATTCCATAGCTTACGGAGATGACATTGCAGGGTTTATAGGAAATCCATTCCAGTACATCTTGGGTAAAGGAATAAGCGGAATTAATCCGGATACTGGTTATCCTGCTCTCATAGACCTTATGTTCCAGCTTACTTTTGCAGCTATTACTACTGCACTGGTCAGTGGTTCATACGTTGGAAGAATGAAGTTCTCCGCGTGGATTCTTTTTGCAATACTGTGGAGTATCATCGTTTATCCTCCCATAGCTCACTGGGTATGGGGTGGAGGATTCCTTTCCCAGCACGGAGCTCTTGACTTTGCAGGTGGAACTGTTGTTCACATCAACGCCGGTATTGCTGGACTTGTGGGTGCATTACTCCTCGGAAAGAGGAAGGATACCGCTCTTATACCTAATAATGTTCCTCTCGTAGCACTCGGTGCGGGAATACTGTGGTTCGGATGGTTTGGATTCAACGCAGGTTCTGCACTCGCCGCAAACGAAACCGCTGCTTGGGCAATGATTAACACGACTGTAGCTACTTCCGCTGCAGCACTTGCTTGGATGTTTACTGAATGGGCTCACGCAGGAAAGCCCACTGTAGTTGGTATTTCCTCCGGAATCATCGCCGGATTAGTTGCTATTACTCCTGCAGCGGGATTCGTTAACATAGTGGGAGCTATTTTCATTGGAGCAATTGCAGGTGTTGTAGCCTACTTTGCGGTTGCTATTCTGAAACCGATGTTTGGATACGACGACGCTCTTGACGTTTTTGGAATTCACGGAATGGCTGGAATCGTAGGAGCTATACTAACCGGAGTATTTGCTGACCCCGATGTTGGAGGAACCCCCGGACTTATTTACGGAAACTTCAAGCAAGTTCTTATACAGCTTGAGGGAGTAATTGCCACAATTGTTTACTCTGGAGTATTAACTGCTATAATACTCTTCGTTATTAAGGTTATTGTAGGACTCAGAGTTTCTGAAGAGGCTGAGGTTGAAGGTCTCGATAGCTCTGAGCATGGAGAGAAAGCTTACAACCTATAAGGAGGTAACGGGAATGAAGAAATATCTCGTTTCTCTTTCTTCCCTTCTCCTCCTCGGGGGACTTTCTTTTTCCGAGGAAAACAAACAAGTTCAAGTAGTTTCTTCTATTCCTATAACCATTTCTGGAGGTATCACCGGCGGATACTTCTGGACTAACAACCAAGCTCCCAGTAATGATAGTGATGACAAGCTTCAACTTTCCAACGGAATATTGGAATTCTCAGGGGAGTTCGGAAAGGACATTAAGTTTGGTTTTGACCTCGCTCTGGGAAGTGTTTTAATACCCAGCATATGGGACGGTGGTCAAGGAGACCCTATGAGATATTCTTTCTCAGGGGGTGCGATAACTACCGAAGGAGCCGGTATAGTTTGGGGATATACAACATTTAAACCCTACAAAGGAATATCCATCGATGCCGGAGTGCTTCCTACGAACATAGGATATGAAGTGGCAAATACCTACGCAAATCCTAACATAACTCTCGGTCTTGTATGGTATGCACAACCCGTAATTTACGAAGGTGCAAGGATAAGCTTTGACCTAAACGAGTTAGTTAACGTTCCATTAGGTTTCTATGCCGAATATAACCAGGAATATAATACTGATAACTTTGCTGTAGGTGTTAATGGAGAATTCTCAGGATTGTCTTTTGCTTTAAGCTATTATGACTATAGAGCAAACAGAAACCTCATTGACTTAGTTCTCGGATACTCCATAGCAAACGTTGACCTTGGGCTGAACTTTGACTATCAATGGTTGGATGACAGTGCTAAATCTTCAGGACAAGATGATTCGGCATACGGAGTAGCATTATATGTAATTCCTAAGTTTGAAACTGGAAAGGGCGAGGTTTCTATACCCGTTAGACTGGAATACTTTGATGAGGGAACCAGTGGTATATACTCTGGTGGTGGTGAAAACGGTTACTCGATCACTGTAACTCCTACATACAGACCTATATCCAATGGTTTTATAAGAGCTGAAGTGGCTTACATAAGCACCGATAAAAAGATTTTTAAAGGTGGAACCAAAGATAACAAAACCTCTCTTGCTGTAGAAATCGGTTTCACCTTTTAACCTTTCTTTCTCAATCTGAGGCAGGTGAACCCTGCCTCTTCTCTAAATCCTTTTACGATTTCTTTATTCTTAACAGGTTCAACATCCTGAGGTTCTTCTATTAAAGTGCTATTCAAATCCTCAAAGGAAAATAAGTTCTTTACTATTTCTTTTAACTCAAAAAAGGAGTAGAAGCGAGCGTTTGAGTAAAGGGGATGCCCTTGTTTAGCCTTTTCCATATAAAATTTAGCCCACATACTTTCTTTTAAAATTAGTCCAAGGTATAATGCTCCGCCGTCCTTTAAAACTCTATGAGCTTCCTTTATAACCTTATCAGGTTCTTCTACAAAGCAAATTGTAACAATTATAAAAACACTGTCAAAACTTTTACTCTTAAAAGGTAGTGCTTCTCCCATCCCTTGAACTACCTTTATCCCTCTTTCCTTTGCTATTTTTAGCATATTAAGGGAAGGGTCCACCCCAAACTCTATTCCGAGAGCTTGAGCAAACCTCCCAGTTCCAACACCTACCTCTAAGCTTCTACCGAAGGTATCTAAGGTTCTTTTTAAACACTCTACTTCCAATAGGTAAGCACTTTTACCGAAAGGTTTCTCATACCACTCGTCGTAGCGTTTATAAAAGGGGTCAAATAGGCTCATACGGCGGTAAGAGCCTTCAGCTTTTCCTTGGGTTTAACAGTTTTACACTCTTCAAATACGACGTATTTACAGCTATTTGCACAGTAATCGTGGTCAAGCTTTTCAAAGAGCTTTCCTATAGCTTGTCCTTTTGCATCAAAGACAAGCTCGTGGTCTACAACCTTATCAAAGCCTGCATTCTCAAGTATTGGATAGACATCACAACCTATATTCGCAAAGGCTACTTTTACTCCGAGTTTTTGTAAATCCTGAACTAAACGCACTATGGTTTCCGCACCCGTTGCATCTACGTAGTTAACGGCTTCCATATCTACAAGGACAAACTTTAGAGGTCTTCCATGGAAGAGGGCATCCTCCACTTTTGAGTAGATGTAATCGTAAACGTATTGTGCGTTACCGAAGTATATGGACATATTCGGTCTTATAAACATTATTTGCGGGCATTCGGGAAGTCCCTTCTTCTCGGCATTTACGAAGGTCCTGGTAGTGGGATCCCTTGTGAGAATAACTATTCTCGGATACATGGTTTTGTAAACGAAGCTTCCAAGAGATAGGATTACTCCCAGAGTTATAGCCACCCATAAATCCATGAAAAACACAGAAGCAAAGGTTAATCCCGCTACTACTCCGTCAACCTTGTTAATTTTGTAAAGTTTTAAGATATCTTGAGGTCTAATAAGTCCTATTACTGCTGAAAGAACTATCGCAGCCAAGGATGCCTTGGGAAGATAATAGAACGCTGGAGCTAAGGCAAAGAGTGTAAATCCGACTAAAGCTCCGGAAATGATGCTGGCAAGAGGAGTCTTAGAGTTTAGAGCGAAGTTTAGAGAAGACCTTGAGAATGAACCTCCAGCGGGGAAACCTTTGAAGAAAGAAACAGCAATATTTGCAAGACCCTGACCTATAAGCTCTTGGTTGGGGTCCCATTTGTCTCCAGCACGAATCGCGAGAGTTTTGGCGATTGCTACTGCTTCTATAAGCCCGAAGAACGCAACAACGAAAGCTCCTCCCCACATTTTACTCATGGTTGCAAAGTCAAAGGGAGGAGGTTCAGGGTCAGGAAGCCCTTGGGGAACTTCCCCAACGATAGCAACTCCGAAGTTATATAACTTAAAGTGATAAACGAGTACTGAAGTAACTATTACCGCTAAGAGTGCACCGGGAATGTAAGGACTGATTCTTTTGGAAACCCATATAATGGCGTAAGCGAGCACTCCAATACCAAGAGTGTAAGGATTGGTCATCTCAAGCTTACTTACAAGGTCAACAACTACGTCAAATATATGAGTAGAACGCTCTATTTGGTAGCCAAAAAGGTGACCGAACTGGGAAAGTGCTATTACGAGAGCTCCAGCGGAGGTAAAACCTATAACTACGCTGTTGGATATCAGGTCAACGATAAAACCGAGCTTGAACAATCCTACAGTCAATCTAATAAGACCCACCATAAAGGCGAGGAGAGCCATATACTTAATCCAGGTCTCCGTTTGGGGTTCAAAGTTCAATCCGTATAAAACCGACGCGGATAAGAGACAGGTCATCGCAACGGGTCCCGTATTTAGGAAACGGGAGCTTCCGAAAAGTGCGGCAACAATTGTGGCTATGAAGGCAACGTATAGCCCATGAATGGGAGGCATTCCGGCAAGCATTGCGTAAGCCATTGACTGGGGAACATAAACCGCCGCTACCGTTACTCCCGCTATTAAATCCCTTATAAAAGCTTCCTTGTTATAGTCTTTAAACCACATTATGAATGGGAACTTTATTGAGAAGGAAACGTTGATGCCCGGAACCTCCTCGTGTGCTTTCATGCTAATTAAGGTATTCTAAAACACTAAACACACTAAGCTTTATAACAATAGATTAAGTATTTATATGAGCCTACTTATAATCGGAGGACCAACAGCAGTAGGGAAGTCAGATTTGGCTTGCTGCGTAGCTCAAAAGCTGGATGGAGAAATAATCAGTGCCGATAGTATGGCTGTTTATAAGTTCATGGATATAGGAACGGCAAAGCCGTTGGAGTGTATGAAAAAAGTAAAACATCACCTAATAGACGTTGTAGAACCAAGCGGATACTTTGACGCAAAGATATTTGAGGAACAAGCAAAAAAGCTGATAGAAGAGATCCAAAAGCGGGGCAAGGTTCCGATGGTGGTTGGGGGAACTTACCTATACATCCAGGCACTCCTATACGGCATAGATGAAACTCCAAAACCGGACTGGAAACTGCGGGAAAAACTTTACGCACTTGCGGAAAGAAAAGGAAAGGAGTTCCTATTTAAGAAACTCCAAGTTATTGACCCCAATTACGCTTCAAAGATACACCCGAACGACTTAAGGAGAACCGTTAGAGCCTTAGAGGTCTTCCTTTCATCGGGAAAACCTTTTTCATCTTACCATAGCTGGGACAAACCAAAGCTAAAACACGTTGGAATATTCCTAATAAGAAACAGGGAATCGCTCTTTAAAAGAATAGAAGACCGCTTGAAAAACATGGTAAAGAATGGACTCCTTGAAGAAATAAAAAGACTTTTAGAAATGGGCTATGAAAGTTTTTTAACTTCAGGTCAAGCGATAGGATACAAAGAGTTTGTTCCCTGTGCAAAAGGAGAAAAAACTATAGAGGAATGCCTGCAGGAAGCAATAAGGAACACAAAGGAACAGGCAAAACGCCAGATAAGATGGTTCAAAAAGCAAAGCTGGCACGAAATAAACCTGGACGAAGTTCCCTTCGAAGAAGCTTGTAAGAAGATAGTAGAAATCTATAGAGCTTATGCCTGAGAAAGAGCATAATTTCTTTATAAGTAAATACTAAATTCCTTATAGAAAGGAGGTGTGAGCATGGCGGAAGAAAAGAAGGAAGTTCAAGCTCAAGAGCAGCAAACTACTAAGATGCCTACAAGGGAAGAGATTGAAGCTGTCCTTGACGAGATTAGACCTGCTCTCAGATTTGATGGTGGGGATGTTGAGCTTGTGGATGTTCAGGACGACGGAACAGTTCTCGTCAGACTTGTAGGAGCTTGTTCTGGATGCGGAATGTCCGTTCTTACACTGAAAGCAGGAATTGAGAGAGTTCTAAAGCAAAAGTTCCCCCAAATCAAAGAAGTAAAGGACGTCAATATGGATATGCCCATGACCTTCGGTTTTTAAAGAATTTTAAAAACGGGGCTTCGCCCCGTAACAATTATTTTTTCTTCCACTTAGTTCCCGCAGGAGTATCTTCTAAGATAATTCCGAGTTCCTTGAGCTTGTCTCTGATGTAGTCCGCAACCGTGAAAACTTTTTCCTTTCTCGCTATATTGCGAGCCTCAATTAAAATCTCTATGAGTTTTTCATCAAACACCTGGCCAGCTTCTAGTTCTTTCTCAACTACTCTCTCAACTTTGCATTCGGGATATATATCCTCTAACAGTCCAAAAATTCTCTTTAAGGTGTTCAGTAGAGACTTTGCGGCAAATTCGTAAGCCTCAAGCTCTTGCTTTTTAATCTTTCCTTCGGAGTAAGCTTTATTTTTTACCTTATTGAGCTCTCCTACAAGCTTGAATACAAAGGAAAGTGCCTCAGGAGTATTAAAATCATCACTGAGAGCGGTGTAGAAGTTTTCTTCAAACTCTTTGACGTGGTCGTAAAGGGGATGAGTTCCTCCTATAGGTTCGTCAACAACTTCAAGCTTTTTAAGTAGCTCTATATCCTCTATAGCTCCCTTTAGCCTTTCGTAAGCTTTAAGGGTTTCTTCCATCTTTTCCCAGGAAAAGTCTAAGGGACTTCTGTAATGGGTAAAGAGAACAAGGAGTCTTAGTATGTCCGGGTGATACTTTGTGTAAACTTCTCTGAGAGTTACGTAGTTTCCGAGGGATTTGGACATCTTCTGTCCGCCTACGGTTACGAGTCCGTTGTGCATCCAGTATCTTGCAAAGGGCTTTCCGGTTATCGCCTCCGCCTGAGCTATCTCGTTTTCGTGGTGTGGAAACACTAGGTCAAGTCCCCCGCCGTGTATATCTATCGTTTCTCCAAGGTGTTTAAAGACCATAGCAACGCATTCAGTGTGCCATCCCGGTCTTCCCTTGCCCCATGGACTGTCCCAAGCGGGCTCTCCAGCTTTGGAAGCTTTCCAGAGAGCAAAGTCTAATGGGTCCTTCTTCTTTTCTGATGGCTCAACGCGAGCTCCCGCTATCAGCTCCTCTATATCCCTCTTAGAGAGCTTTCCGTAATCCTTGAACTTCTTTACGGAGAAATAAACGTCTCCCTCTACCACGTAGGCGTATCCTTTTTCTACAAGTCTTTGAATTACATCTATTATTTCCTTAATGTGTTCCGTCACTCTGGGTTCAACGTCCGCAGGACGGACTCTTATGTTTTCCATATCTATGTAGTAGCGGGCTATATATCTATCCGCTATAGTCATAAAATCCGTGCATTCTTGCTTTGCTCTATTTATAATCTTGTCATCAACGTCTGTAAAGTTCCTTACGAACTTGACTTGATAACCGAGATGCTCTAAAAACCTACGAAACACATCAAAGACTATAAGACTTCTTCCGTGTCCTACGTGGCTATCGTCGTAAACTGTAACACCGCAGGTGTATATAAGAACTCTCGGAGGATTCAGGGGAACGAACTCCTCAACTTTACCACTTAGAGTATTGTAAATTCTCAAGCTCATACAGTTTATTTTAATTCCTTATTCTGGGATAGCTCTTTGAGGAAGGTATACTTGGCAAGATTAAAAAAAGCGTAGGAGAGAGAAATAGTAAACCCTCTCCATCCATCTAAAAAACCCTTTTTCAAAAGGAAAAATTTAAAAAAAGTCCAAACAGGGCGGAAGGTTAAATCTAAAGCTCTAGATTTTTTACCTTTTTTATATAGAATCTGTGCCGAAAGTCTTGAATATCTAAGATTTTTCTCTACAAAGTCCTGAAAATCTTTAAAAGAATAGTGATATAAATCCCCATGTAGTTTTCCTATTTTTCCAAAACATTTTACAACTTCATGAATCTCTCCTTCGTATTTAACTTTACCTTTTTTAAAAAGCCTAAGTCTCCATTCGGGATAAAGAGTATGATTTAAAAATTTACCAAGGAAAAAAGTTCTTCTATTTACAAAATAGCAGTCGTATCTAGGATTTTTTAATTCATTTTTTATACTGGTCTTTAACTCATCCGATAGCTCCTCGTCTGCATCTAAAACGAAAATCCAGATATTACTTGTTAAAGAGATAGCATTATTTACTTGCTTAGGGTAGCTTTCAAAAGGATGAAAAAAAACCTTAGCCCCTAAACTTTCCGCAATTTCCACAGTTCTATCTTCAGAGCCACTATCGAGAACTATTATTTCGTTAGCTATATCTTTTACACTTTTAATAGCTCTTGCAATATTTTCTTCTTCATTTTTTGTAAGTATAACTATAGATAATTTTTCCATATAAGTTATTACATATGATAAACAAAGACACACTTGACGATGAAATTTTGAGGGAGATAGCGAGCGTTGGAGGTGGTTACGGGAGAAAGATAGAGTACTGTATGGAAAGAATGAAAAGGATAAAGAAAGCTTTAGCTTATCTTGAGGAGAGGATGCAAAGAGAAAAAAGGCTGCCGAAGTTAAGTATCCGGCTTAGTACTTCTTTGAGAAAAAAGTTTAACCGTTATAAGGAGGAAGCTCTGAAAAACCGGTATTATCTCATTATTTACAGGGAAGCTATAGGTTTGACTAATCATAGGCCAGTGTACGAAATCTACAATATTGAGAAAATATTAGAGGATGAGCCGTGAAGAATATCTGGTTAAGTATCTTAAGGAATACTTATCAAGAAAACAACTAAAACTTTCTCAAGAAAATTACTCCTTGCTCCTCAGAGAATTCCTAAGGTTTGCCCATGACCCTACGCAGGAAGGTACTTTCCTGGTTCCTACTTCGGACGGTTCTCTCACACTTATAAACAAGTTTTACGGAGAGCCTTACCACAGCCAGACAGCCGGAGCTATTCGGGAATCGCTTTATAAGTTTATATACCCTTCAAAAATTCTTGAGAAAGCTAGAAAAGAGGAAATTATTAGGATTTTAGATGTAGGGTTTGGTCTTGGATACAACATAGCAATAGCCCTAAAGCATATATGGGAAATAAATCCTAATGTAAAAGTGGAGATAGTGTCTCTTGAAAAGGACGTAAAAAAAGATATTCCTCTTCTCCCTGAGCCTTATAAAGAATTTCATAAGTTAGTACTTTCAGCAATTCCTGAATATGAAGATGAGAAGCTGAAATTAAGAGTTTTTCTGGGAGATGCAAGAAAAGAAATACGAAAACTCACTAACTTTAAGGCGAATGCTGTTTTTCACGATGCTTTTTCACCTTATAAGAATCCTGAGCTATGGACCTATGAATTCTTAAAACTTATAAAAGAAAACATTGACCCTTACGGATATTGGGTGTCTTACTCTTCCGCTCTTTGCGTTCGTAAAGCTTTATTCTTATTAGGATTTCAGGTTGGTTCCTCAAGGGAAGTGGGGAGAAAAAGAAAGGGAACCGTGGCGAGCCTCAAGGCTCCAGTTCCGCCACTTGACGAGGATGAAGTAAGAAAACTCCATCTTTCTTCCTTTTCAAAACCCTTGAGGGATGAAAATTTAAGTAAAGAACCTTTGGAAATCCTTTTAGATTACCTAGTTGAGGTTTACAACTTAAGAGGTGAATAAACAAAACTTATACATAAACTTCACATAAAACCTTAAATTTAAAGTGTCAGGGTTTTTCGGGGTGTTTTTGTTATGAAGAAAAAAACCTACGTATTCAATGAACGTGTATTAGAAGCCCTTGAGGAGTTAAAGCAGCTTACCCATCGTAAAGAAACCCAGATTGTAGAAGAAGCTATAATCTTTTATCTGGATTACTTAAACGGTAAGAATCATATGTACGCTGAAGTGCAGACAGTTTTAAAAAACATAAAGGAGATAGTCGATAAAGTGGAAAACCTAAGCTACCGCCTCGGGAGATGTGAAGCGGAAAAAGAGTTCTTGTTGAAGAAAATCTCTTAACAAAGAGATTTTTAGTGCATACTTTATAATTCCATGGCGGAAAGAGTATTCATTTATGACACCACGCTCAGAGACGGTTCCCAGATGGAAGGTGTGAATTTCTCCTTAGAGGATAAGCTGAGAATAGCTCAAAAGTTGGATGAGTTCGGTATTCACTATATAGAAGGAGGATGGCCCTACGCGAATCCAAAAGATAATCTCTTTTTCCAAAAAGCAAAAAAAATAAATTTCCAGAATGCAAAGCTCGTAGCTTTCGGCTCAACGAGAAGACCTAATAAGAAAGTTTCCGAGGACCCACAGGTTGATGCTCTAATAAAGGCAGAAACTCCTGCGGTAACTATTTTTGGAAAGAGCTGGGATTTACACGTGACGGAAGCTTTAAAAACCACTTTGGAAGAAAACCTAAGCATGATTTATGAGACTGTCGAGTATCTAAAGAGAAACGTAGATGAGGTTATATTTGATGCAGAGCACTTTTTTGACGGATATAAGGCAAATCCCGAATACGCTATACAGGTATTAGAAGCCGCTGTAAAAGGAGGAGCGGACTGGATAGTTCTCTGTGATACAAACGGTGGAACCCTTCCCCACGAGATTTACGAGATAACAAAAAAGGTTAGAGAGAAATTTCCAAATGCAAATATAGGAATTCATGCACACAACGATTCAGAAACCGCTGTGGCGAACTCCATAATGGCCGTCTTGGCAGGAGCTCGTCAGGTTCACGGAACGATAAACGGAATAGGTGAGAGAACCGGAAATGCTAACCTTTGTTCCATTATTCCTAACCTTCAGCTCAAGCTCGGCTTTGAGGTTGTCCCTCCTGAGAACCTAAAGAAGTTAACGGAGCTCGCCCACTTTGTGGCGGAACTGTCCAACATGCCCCTTCCGAGGAATATGCCCTACGTGGGTGAAAGTGCCTTTGCCCACAAGGGAGGGGTTCACGCTTCAGCTGTTCTAAAGAGGACGGAAACTTACGAGCACATAAATCCGGAACTTGTAGGAAACAAAAGAAAGATTACGGTTTCCGACCTTGCGGGAAGGAGCAATCTTATTTTTAAGCTCAAGGAGTTCGGTATAGAGGTTGACCCAAAATCTCCCGAGCTGAAAAAACTCATAGACAAGATTAAGGAGCTGGAGAAAGAGGGATACCACTTTGAGGCTGCGGAAGCGTCTTTAGAACTGCTCATAAAAAGGCATTTTGGACTCGTAAAGGATTATTTTGATTTTGATGCCTACAGGGTGTTAATTGCTAAAAGGAAAGACGATGAAAATCCTATCTCTGAAGCAACGGTCAGACTCTCCGTAGAGGGTGTTGACGAACACACTGCATCCCTCGGGAATGGTCCGATAAGCGCTTTGGATAGAGCCTTAAGGAAGGCTTTAGAGGAGTTCTATCCTAATCTCAAGGAGCTTCAGCTCATAGATTACAAGGTTCGGATAATTAACGAGAGTGCGGGAACTTCTGCGAAGGTCAGGGTTCTTATAGAGAGCACAGACGGAAGGAGAAAGTGGGGAACGGTTGGAGTTTCGGAAAACGTAATAGAGGCTTCGTGGATAGCTCTCAGAGACAGTATTATTTACAAACTTATGAAGGATGAGGAGGAGGGGGTGGTGTGAAGATTTTAGTAGTGATTCTTCTTACCGCTCTGAGTTTTTCCTTTTCTAAGGAAGTGGGCTTTACTCAAGAAGACAGGGAGAGACTGATAAGACTTGAAACAACGTTAAAGGTTTTTATGGAGCAAACAAATAAAAGGTTTGAAAAACTTCGCCAAGATATGAATGCTCGTTTTGAGTTAATAGATAAACGCTTTGAACAAATTGACAAGCGTTTTGAGCAGATAGATAAAAGGTTTGAACAAGTGAATAATCGTTTTAACGATATGTTTAACTTTTTATGGATTCTGACAGGCATTTTTACAACTTTAACGGCGAGTGTTATAGCTTTCGCGTGGTGGGACAGAAAAACGATAAATGAGACTTATGTAAACTAATTTAAATGCTTAGATTCTTTGAAGAAGTTGGGAGAGCTACCTTACTGACGCTTTGGGGAATTTACTTTTTGTTTCGCAGGCCTCCCAGAATTAAACACTTCATAAATCAGTTAACCTACGTGGCGGCGGAAACTACTCCCGTTGTAGTTATAACTTCGCTCTTTAGCGGAGGAGTTATAGCACTTCAAACTTACTCTACCTTTCACAGGTTTAACGCCGAATACCTGATAGGTGCGGTTGTTGCGATATCTATGGGAAGGGAATTAGGTCCCGTTCTTACTTCCCTCATGGTTGTGGCACGGGTAGGTTCGGCGATGACTGCGAGCATAGGCACTATGCGTATAACTCAACAGATAGATGCCTTAGAGGTTATGGCTATAAATCCGGTAAGTTTTCTGGTCACTCCCCGCATCTTTGCGACCACGCTCGGTGTTCCGATGCTAACCGTAATCTCGGACATTTCAGGAGTGTTTGGTGGTTGGTTCGTTGCCACAAAACTCTTCGGGGTAAACGAATACCTCTACTGGCAGAAGATGGTGGATTTGACAGAATTTTACGACTTTTTAGGGGGAATTTACA
>WFPV01000214.1 GCA_015487405.1 Aquifex sp.
GGAATCTTTACTCCCATACAGGTAGCCTCCATTATCGCCTTGGACAGTCCTTACGAGATTGTGGAGAACACTGCAAAGGTTTACGAAAGGAGGAGGAACGTCCTTGTAGACGGATTAAACAGCTTGGGCTGGAAGGTGAAAAAGCCGAAGGCTACTATGTTCGTTTGGGCAAAAATTCCCGAGTGGGTAAATATGAACTCCTTAGACTTCTCAATGTTCCTTTTAAAAGAGGCAAAGGTTGCGGTTTCTCCGGGAATAGGTTTCGGACAATACGGAGAGGGTTACGTGAGGTTTGCTCTTGTTGAGAACGAGCACAGGATTAGGCAAGCTATCCGCGGAATAAGAAGAGCATTCAGGAAATTAAAGAGGGAGAAGAAGCTTGAACCTGAGAGAAATCCTTAAGGAGTTTTACAGACTGAAGTTCGGTCAGGAGCTTGAGAGGGAGGCTCAAAAGCTTGAAGAAGTATTGCTATTCTTAGTTTTTGTGGATTACTTCGGCTTTTCTACTCCCTTTAAGTTTTACCTAATAGAGCTCCTTCCTGAGCTCGTTGAAGAGTTTCATAAGTGGCACAAGAAACTGGGGCTCAAAACGAGCCCCTTGGACTGGATTAAGTGTTGCTGATTACTTTATAAGTTTGTTTAGCTCCTCTTCTCTTCTGGGAAGTCCTACGTGAACCTGTCCGTTCATTCCTATTAGGGTAGGAGTTCCGGTCACGCCGATTTTGGAGAGATACTTTATATTTTCCTCTACTTTCTTCTTCCCTTCTTCGCAGAGGTTTTTAGGCTCAAAGTCCTTGTGAACGTACTCGTATCCTTTATCGGAACAGATTATGTCAATGGCTTTATCTTTAGCCTCGGGATGCATAGGTAAAGGATAAAAGATATGTCTTATTTCTACATCGTTTTTCGTAGCCCACTTTTTAATTATTGGTTCCAACTTTCTACAGTAGGGACAGTCAGGATCTGAAATGAAGTATACGTATTTGTCTTTCCCTGAGTTGAACTTGAGATCTGTGAGCTCTTCAAGTTTTTTGAGAACCTCCAGTGAGACTTTGGAATACTCCCGAGACAGTTCAGCTGTAATATTCTTCTTAGACTTCAGGTCAAAAAGATTTCCCGTGAACAGATATTTAACGTTCTTATCAACGTATATAGTCATACTTCTTATTCCAGATTTAACTACTACTGCACAAAGTTCTGTACCTTTTATTTCTTCTACAGCTGCAATTTCCCAGTTTTCATGAAAAATTTCCTTCAGCTTTTCCTTCAGTTTACTCTTGGATGGACAATCTGCGTAAAGCATAGCAGGCAGTATTAGGTTAAGTCCTAAAAAAGCAACTAAAACTTTTTTCATCTATACTCCTCCTGTAGTTTATTATGGAACTTTTTTCTCAAACGGTGATAACTTCTGTACAATCCCCAAATTATTCCAGCGAATATTAATATTTCCACAAGGAGTAATATAATTCCAAAAACAGAATTTTCAGGGATCATTTGAATAGTATTTGCAAATATATATATGTAAGTAATTATAAACAACACGATCATAACAAATATTCCAAGAATCAAGGCGATCGCGGGCATTAATAGAAATCTAAGCAATTGAAGGAAGAAGCGAGAGAAGAGCAAGCGCCACATTAAACAGTTCCTTCTTCTCTTATCTCTTCACGCTGGAGGATGTATTCCTTTCTCACTATAGCCCTATTCAAAGCATCCGTAAAAGCTTTTACACTCGCCTTTATGATGTCTGTATCAACTCCCCTTCCTGAAGCTTTCACGCCGTCAAGCTCGAGAACTACGCGAGCTTCCGCCTGAGCGTCCGTGTTGGGAGTTAGTGCCTTTATGGAGTAGTCTAAGAGTTTGGGTTCTATACCGAGGGCTTTCTGAATGGCTTTTATGGTTGCATCAACGGGTCCGTTTCCCGTAGAAGTTGCTTCCCTCTCTTCTCCTTTGAAAAGGAGCTTTACGGTTGCGGTGGGTATCATGTTGTCTCCGCTCTGCACTTGGAAGTGGAGAACCTTAACAGGCTCTTGGTCCTCTATTCTCATGAATTCTTGGTATATGAGTGCTTCTAAGTCCTCGTCGTAGACTTCTTTCTTCCTGTCCGCGAGCTCTTTGAACTTCTCAAATATCCTGTCCAGCTCCTCTTTTGTGAATTTAAAGCCGAGCTCTTCCAGTCTTCTCTTCAGTGCGTGTCTTCCGCTGTGCTTTCCGAGGACTATTCTGCTCATGGGGAATCCGACGTCTTCCGGGTTCATTATTTCGTAGGTCATCCTGTGGCTCAGAACTCCGTGCTGGTGTATTCCGCTCTCGTGGGCAAAGGCATTGTCTCCCACAATCGCCTTGTTGGGCTGGACGAAGTTTCCGGTTATCCTGCAGAGAAGTCTTGAAGTTTTATAAATCTCCTTGGTGTTTACATCGGTGTATAGGTCTCCGAAGAAGTCCTTCCTTACTTTAAGAGCCATTACGACCTCTTCCAAGGCGGCGTTTCCGGCTCTTTCCCCTATTCCGTTTATGGTGCACTCTACCTGACGGGCTCCGTGTTTTACGGCGGTGAGGGAGTTTGCGGTCGCAAGTCCGAGGTCGTCGTGGCAGTGAACGCTCAAGATAACCTTATCAATGTTGGGAACGTTGTTTAAGATGTCCTCTATGAGCTGTCCGAACTCCTCGGGAATGGCGTATCCTACAGTGTCGGGGATGTTTATTACGGTAGCTCCGTTCTTTATTGCGGTCTCTATGGCTCTATAGAGGAACTCCCTCTCGCTACGCGTAGCGTCCTCGCAGGAAAACTCCACGTCGTCGGTGAAGTTCCTCGCAAAGGAAACAGCCTTTTCTATCCTCTCAAGAACTTGGTCGGGAGTCATTCTGAGCTTGTATTCCATATGAATGGGGGAGGTGGCTATGAAGGTGTGTATCCTCTTTCTTTCCGCAGGCTCTAAGGCTTTTGCAGCTATCTCTATGTCACTCTCCAGAGCCCTCGCAAGTGAGCAGATTACGGGACCTTTAACTTCTTTGGCTATCCTGTTTACCGCTTCAAAGTCTCCCTTTGAGGCTGCAGCAAAGCCCGCCTCTATAATATCAACGTTAAGTTTTGCAAGCTGGTGAGCCATCTGGAGCTTTTCTTCGGTAGTCATAGAAAAGCCGGGTGCTTGCTCTCCGTCCCTCAGGGTTGTATCAAAAATGTAAACCTTTTCTCCCATCTTCTCCTCCATGGTAATTGAAAATAATTCTCAGATAAGAATAAGTCAACAGAAAGACTCAGGAGACCACTTCCTTAACTCTCTTTTCTAAATACTTCTTGTAGGGGTTGCAATTCTTAACGTAATCCTGCAGGGTTGCCTTTCCGCCCTCGGGGAAGTTGAGGTTGTTGAAAGCGGTTTCCACTCTTTTCTTGGTCTCGTCGGAGGGGTTCTTCTTGTAAATGTTCGTTGCGGCTTCAAACTCCTTAACACGTTTCTTTATATCAAGCCCTTTAGCTAAAACTTCTTCCGCCTGCTTTATAATTTCTTCCGCCTTTGCCTTTACTTCGTCGGATATCCTCTTTACGTTGGGAAGTATCTCTTTGAGTTCGTTTAGCTTCTCTTGGAGCTTGCTCGTGGTTTTAAGGACAAGTCCTACGCTCGCACAGAGGTCCCTTCCTTCGTTGAAAGCTTTGTTTATGTAGCCTTCTAAAGCCTGGGTAAGGTTCTTAACGTCGTTTGCGACTACTTTTACCTTTCCTTCGGTGTATTTCATTCCTGACCTCCTTCTGTGTTGTAGGTAAATATATTATTTTAGTTTAAGAATTATGAGAAAGTGCAGAATCTGCGGAAACAAAGCTATCATCTACATGCCCCACCATAGGCTTGCTCTCTGTAAACAGCACTTCGTTGAGTGGTTTGAACGCTACACCGAAAGAACCATAAAAGAGTTTAAAATGTTCACGAAGAAGGATAGAATTCTCGTAGCCATATCCGGGGGAAAGGACAGCCTGTCTCTGTGGCACGTTTTGAGAAAACTCGGATACGAAGCTGACGGACTTTACATAGACCTTGGAATAGGGGAATACTCCAAGAAATCTAAAGAAAAAGTGGAAAAGTTTGCTCAAAGGATAAATGCAAAGGTTCTAATTGTGGATTTAAAAGAGGAGCTCGCAACCATTCCCGAGCTTAAGGAAATCACAACGAGAGAAGCCTGCTCGGTCTGCGGGCTGGTAAAGAGGTATAACTTCAACAAGGTCGCTAAAGAGCACGGTTACAACGTGGTGGCTACGGGGCACAACTTGGACGACGAGGCGAGCGCCCTCTTTGCGAACGTCTTGAACTGGAACGAGAAGTATCTCGGAAGGAAGTATCCCGTCCTTGAAGAGGAAGAAGGATTCGTCAGGAAGGTAAAACCTTTTTGTAAGTTTACCGAGAAGGAAACCGCACTTTACGCACTCTTAAACGGCATAGATTACATAGAAGAAGAGTGTCCTTTCTCCGAAGACGCCACCTTTATCTTTTACAAGAAGATTCTCAACGAGATAGAGGAGAAGATTCCGGGAACGAAATTAAGGTTTTACCTGGATTACCTTAGGAAGATTTATCCCAAGTTCAGAAAGCCCGAAGAGAAGAAGGAGCTAAAACCCTGCAAGGTCTGCGGTGAGCCAACGATGGGAGAGATATGCCAGGTTTGTAGAATGAAGGAAAAAATAAAGGAGAGGGTTCTAAAGTGACTCAATAAGTTAACCTCTCAAGCTTAGCGAGATTTGCATTGTAAAGGTAAAGCAAGAAAAGGTAGTTCTTAAGAACTTCATTGTATTTATTTCTTGCATCTAAGACCTCCAGCTGGGTTGCCACACCTTCCTTGTAGCGTTCCGTTGATAGCCTGAGGCTCTCTCTTGCAGCTTCCAAAGAGAGCTTTGTAGCCTTTATTCTCTCCTTTAAGGACTTTAAATCTAACAGAACCTTCCTGAGCTCCGCCTTTA
>WFPV01000215.1 GCA_015487405.1 Aquifex sp.
AATATATAAATATTACTACGATGCGTTTACTTTTGGTAGGTCTCGGAAGAATGGGAAAGGCCTTGGCAAAGCGTTTAAAACCAAGCAATTGGGAAGTTGTCGGCTACTCAAGAACAAAGGAGACGAGGAAAAGGGCAAGGAGAGAACTCGGAATAGAAACCGTTGAAAGCTATGGAGAGCTAAAAAATTGGGAGGGAAATAAAGTCATCTGGATAATGGTTCCCCACACCGCGGTGGACGAGGTTTTAAACAGTTTAAAGCCTTATTTAAAATCCGGTGATATTGTTATAGACGGAGGAAACTCTTACTACAAGGACAGTCAGAGAAGGTATAGCCAGCTCAAGAGCCTCGGTGTTAGTTTCTTAGATGTAGGTGTGAGCGGAGGAGTTTTAGGGGAGAGGGAAGGCTTTTCTTTAATGATAGGAGGGGATTACGAAATTTTTAAAAAGTTAGAAAACCTGTTTAAAGTGTTAGCTTATAAAGGGAGTGGATACGCTTACTTGGGAGGTAGCGGAGCGGGACACTTTGCCAAAATGGTTCACAATGGGATTGAATACGGCATTATGGAAGCAATAGCCGAAGGCTTTGAACTTTTAAAGAACTCGGAATTCCATTACGACCTCAAAGAAGTAGCGAGGATTTACTCGGAGGGGAGCGTAATCCGTTCATTCCTTGTAGAACTACTCTTACAAGCTTTTGAAGAGTTCGGGGAGCTTGAAGAAATTGAAGGATACGTTGAGGACAGCGGTGAGGGGAGGTGGTTCGTTGAAGAGGCGGTAAACCGCGGTATCTCCGTTCCGGTAATAGCTCAATCCTTATTTGAGCGTTTTGAAAGCAGGAACAAGGAGCTCTTCAGAAACAAAATTCTGGCGGTGCTCAGGTATGAGTTCGGAAGGCATCCTTTCAAGAGAAAAGATTAACTTCGTAATCTTCGGTGGAACGGGAAACCTATCAAGGAAAAAGCTCCTTCCAGCAATTTACGAACTGTATAAGAAGGGAAAAATTTACCTAAAGGAAATCCTTCTTCTCAGCAGAAAAGAGGAAAAGTTCAGAGAGATTGCGAGCTCCTTCCCAGAAGATTTCAGGAAGTTCCTAAAGTTCGTTAAGTTCTTCGTTGAAGAGGACGAAAGTTTTCGTTCCTTGGATATTCCTCCCGGCTTAACGGTTTTCTACTTGGCTCTTCCGCCTTCACTTTTCAAAAGAGCACTTGAAGGTATAGGAAAGCACTTAAACGTAAAGAATAAGAGGATAGTTGTAGAGAAGCCCTTCGGTCTTGATTTAAAAAGTGCGAAAGAGCTAAATGGAGTTATAGATAAATACTTCTCCGAGGGAGAGATTTTCAGGATAGACCATTTTCTCGGAAAGCCGCAGGTTCAAAATATTCTTTCCTTTAAGTTCTCTAACTTTCCCTTTGAAAGATTGTTTAGCTCGGAGTTCGTTGAGAGGGTGGAGATACTTGCTTTAGAAAAGGAAGGAGTTGAGGGAAGAGAAGCTTACTACGAGGAGGTGGGTGCACTCAAGGATATGGTTCAGAACCACATACTCCTTCTTTGCACACTCACAGCTATGGAGGCTCCTCCGAATTCCAAGGAGCTTGTAAAGGAGAGGGAAAGGACGCTAAAGTTCTTCAGGAAACTATCCGAGGAAAAGGTTCTCAGGTTTTTCAGAAAGGGAAGGTATAGGGAATACAAGGGAAGAGTAGAAACCTACGCAGAAGGTGTTTTCTTTGTAGATAACGCAAGGTGGAGGGACGTTCCCTTCTTCTTTAAGACAGGAAAGCGTCTCGGAAAGAAGAGAACGGAAGTAAGAGTTCTTTTTAAAAACACGCCGAAGGCGTATCTAAATATCTTTGATTGTGAACCTAATAAAAATATTTTGACCTTTAAGCTCTTTCCCGAGTTGAGCGTGGAGCTAACGGTGAACCTCATATCTCCTAAGGGATTTTTGGCTTGCAACGAGAGTGCTGTGTGGAAGGTTGATTTGAAAGAAGTTCTTGGGGAAGTCCCTTCGCCCTACGAGAGCTTACTACTTGCGGTTCTGGAGGGGGACAGGCGATTTTTCATAGGAAGGGAGGAGGTTATTCTTCTTTGGGAAGTTATTGAGCCAATCCTTAAGGTGTGGAACGAGGTGGAGGAGTTCGTTTATTAGTCTCTAAATCTCCTCTATCGTAAATCTATCGTTGGTGTATATGCATATCTCGGAGGCTATCTTTAGGGACTTTTCTACTATCTCCCTTGCGGAGAGGTCGGTGTTTCTGTATAGTGCTAAGGCTGCGGCTCTCGCATAATCTCCTCCCGAGCCGATTGCGAGGATAGGCTCGTCAGGTTCTATTATGTCTCCGTTTCCCGAGATGAGGAGCATGTGTTCCCTGTCAACAGCTAAAAGTAGTGCCTCCAACCTTCTTAAGTATTTGTCCATCCTCCAGTCTTTGGCAAGCTGAACAGCCGCCTTTATTAGGTTTCCCCTGAACTCCTCAAGCTTTGCCTCAAGTCTTTCCATTAAAGCCAATCCGTCCGCAGCACTTCCCGCAAATCCTACGATTACCTGGTCGTGGTAAAGCCTCCTTATTTTTTTGGCTCCATGTTTTATAACGGAGTTTCCAAAGGTGACCTGTCCGTCCCCTCCTACCGCGGTTTTTCCGTTTCTCCTTACCGCGAGAATCGTCGTTGAACGGCTTTCCATACTCCCTATTTTAAAACTCAATCCTTTCTTTAAAGAACTCATCACTCCCTTCAAGAGCATTTAGAGGCTCAAGACCTACGGTGTGATAGACTTCCATGAGGAGTAAAAGGAGGTCGGTTTTTGCCTTTAGGAGTTCGTATTCCGCTTTGGTGTAGTCCGCCATTGCATAACCTACATCAAAGGCGAGCTCAAGCTCGTATTGGGAGCGTTTGAGGTCTAAGTTTAGTTCAGCCCAGTTCATATTTGTCTTTGCAAACTTATATCTTTCTATTAATTCTTCCCAGATGTAGGGAAAGGTCAATATCCTTTCCTTCACTTGCTCTGCTATGTATTCCTTTTCAAAGAGCAGTGACATCCTTTTCTCCTTTATGCTCTTTACTCTGAAGCGAACCGCCGGGTCAAAGAGGGGAACGCGAACAATTGTCGTGAAATCCGTCTTTTCTTTCCCTTCAAAGCTGTGTCTGAACCTTCCTCTCAGAAAAACTTCGGGTTTATAAAGGGTTGCTTCTCCCTTTTCAAGCTCTCTGTAATAGGATATCTCTAAGCTCTTTTGTCTTAGCTTAAAGTTCCGGGAAATCCTTTCCAATAACTTTTTTTCGTCAAGGGTCAGATTTTCCTTCACTTTAAAGTCTATAGGTCTTAGTGTTATATCCCGTGTGAGCTCTATCCCTATATAGCGTTTTAACTTGTATAAAGCCTCGTTATATTCCTTTTGAGCCCTAAAAAGTTCGTATCTATACCTCCGGTAGAGTTTTTCCTTTTCTGCAATCTTTACGGGGTCCGAGAGTCCGAGCTCCTCCTTTTGTCTCTCCCTGTCAAAACGGACGTAGGCTATAGCCATTCTTTCTCTAAGCTCCTGGGTTTTGTATTCAAGGAGTTGAATCTTTACGTAAAGCTTTGCCACCTCAAGCTGGAGGAGATTTCTGAACTCCCGTAAATACTCCTCCGCGAGGAGTTTTCTATACTTTTCTGCCTTTATGGCGTGTGCCCTTCTTCCGAATTCCAAAAGCAAAAGACGCGCCGTGAGCTTAAGCTCATCCTTGTCCGCACTCAGCTCAAGCTTCGGGGAAAAACGCTCTATTAATCTCAGCTTTTCTTGATAATTTCTTGATTTCAGGATTCTTTCAAACTTCCTGAGCTCACGGTTGTTCTTTAAGGCGAGCTCTACGGCTTCCTTTAGTC
>WFPV01000216.1 GCA_015487405.1 Aquifex sp.
GGAGAAATATAAAAAGAAAGTTGTCTTTAAAGGAACACTCATAGAGGCTTGGGAGGGTTATTACAGAATAAAAGGAAGCGAAGATATAGTAAAACTTGCACTGGAGGCCGGACTGGGTTCAAAGAATAGTGCGGGTTTTGGGATGGTGGAAAAGTATAAGATTTAGAAGGCAACTTGGCTGAGAACACTTTATACAGGGTTACACCTTCCAGAAAAAAATTTCACACCCCAGTCCCTGCGAGGTGTCTTCCCCCGTCCAATCTTATAATCTCACCGGTTATGCCCTCTACGGAAAGAAGATATTTAACCGCATTCACAACGTCTTTTAGAGGAACCTCACGCCTTAAAGGAGTTCTTTTCAAAATCTTCTCCCACTGCTCATCTGTATAGTTTTCCGCCTTGAGGACGGGTCCTGGAGCTATGCAGTTCACGAGAATGTGGGGAGCAAACTCTTTTGCAAGAACCTTAACCGCGGTATGAAGTGCCCCCTTTGCCACGAAGTAAGCCGAGTAATCCCTATACGGACAATCAATAGCCCAATCTCCGAAAGCAATTATTCTTCCCTTTATGTTTTCCTCATTTTTCATAAAGATAGGATAAAGCCTCTGGGAAATAAAGAAAAACGCCTCCGCTATTGGAACAAAGTGCTCGTAAAAATCCTCCCTTTTGGTTTCAAGGACGCCCTTACGGGCGTAAGGAGAGGCAAGGTGCAGAAATCCATGAATTTCCCCAAAATGCTTAACACTTTCCTCAACTATGAAATCCCACGTATCAGGAATGGTTAAGTCCGCCTGAATCAGAAGAACTTCACCGAACTTCGTTAGAGCTTCCGCTTTATCTTTGCTCGTCTTGTATACAACAGCAAGCTTATATCCCTCTTTCAGAAGCTCCTTGGCAACCTCGTAGCCTATTCTCCTTACTCCCGTGATTATGAGATTCTTCATCCTTTAGAGTGCACCTCTTTCAGCTCACTCCTTTCCCACTCACCTGTCTCTTGATTAATTATGTAGAGCTCGCTCTGGAGGTCTATGAGCTCGTCTATACCTTTCCTCGCGAGGTCAAGCATCTCAATTAATTGCTCCTTTGTGAAAACGTGCTCCTCTCCCATAGTGTGAACCTCGGAGAACTGCCCTGTGCCCGTTCCCACAACGTTCATATCCACCTGTGCCGCACTGTCCTCTTCAAAGTTGAGGTCTAAGAAAATCCGGTCGTTTATGAGCCCTACACTCACCGCGGCAACAAAGTCCTTAATGGGATTTTCTTCAATAACTCCTTCCTTTTTCAGTCGTATTAAGGCATCCGCAACTGCTACGAAGGCTCCAGTTATCGCTGCAGTTCTCGTTCCCCCGTCCGCTTGAATAACGTCGCAGTCCACCCATATCGTTCTTTCTCCGAGCTTCTTCAGGTCAACCGCCGTTCTCATGGCTCTACCAATCATCCTTTGAATCTCGTGGGTTCTTCCTCCTATCCTTCCGCTTACGGACTCTCGGATATTCCTCTGCTGGGTAGCCCTTGGTAGCATTGAGTATTCCGCGGTAATCCATCCCTGTCCCTTACCCTTTAGCCAGTTAGGAACGTTTTCTATAACGGACGCGGTGCAGATTACCTTAGTTCTCCCAAAGCTTATGAGACAAGAACCTTCGGGATATTCCAAGAAATCCCGAATAATGGTTATGGGTCTGAGCTCGTCAGCTTTCCTTCCGTCAGAACGCATAAAAATTGATTTTACTTTAAGTAAAAACTCTTTCCTTAGGCTATATTAAAGTTTATGTTCAAGAAGCTCTTTTCTATCTTCGGCAAGAAGGAAGAAGATAAGAAGACTGAAGAAGCTCAAAAACCTCAAGAGGTTCAAGAAACTCAAGAAAAATCTACCGAAGGTATCCAGGAAGAACAAAAGGAAGAAAAGAAGGTTCGCGAGCTAACGCCTGCGGAGCTGGAAGAATTTAAAAAAGCTATAGGCATAACTCCCCACAACTACTGGCAGTGGGCAAGTAGAACAAACAACTTCAAATTACTCACTGACGGAGAATGGATTTGGGTAGAGGGCTACGAGGAGCACATAGGCAAGAACCTACCCCTTACCCAGGCAAGAGCCTGGAGCTGGAAGTTCATAAGGGAGAGAATTAAGAGCCTCGGAATTAAATGAGGGTTACTATAGATGTTCTTTTCAAGAAAAAAAAGAAAGGTCTAAAAATAACTATGGTTTCCACCTACGACTACTGGAGTGCAAAATTATGCGATGAAGTCGGAATTGATTGCATCTTGGTGGGGGACTCCCTCGGAATGGTTGTTCAGGGAAAGGACTCTACCCTACCCGTAACCCTTGATGAGGTCATATACCACACAAAGTGTGTTCAGGAAGGAGCAAAAAACGCTTTCATAATAGCCGACATGCCCTTCTTAAGCTATCAGGTATCTCCAGAGAAGGCGATAGAGAACTGTGGAAGAGTGTTGAAGGAAACGAAGGCTCAGGCAGTAAAATTGGAAGGCGGGGAAGAGATAGCGGAGCTCGTCTATAGACTAACGAAAATAGGTATCCCCGTGGTGGGACACATCGGCTTTACTCCCCAAAGTATAAACATCTTCGGGAAACCGAAGGTAATAGGAAAAAGAAAGGAAGAAGAAGAGAAACTAAGAAGAGATTTTAAAGCCTTAGAGGAAGCGGGAGCTTTTATGGTTATCTTGGAGAGTGTTCCCTGGAGGCTAACCAAAGAACTCTGGGAAAACTCTAAAAGTATAGTTATAGGAATAGGTGCCGGGAAGTATACAGACGGGCAGGTGCTTGTCTTTCACGATATCGTCGGACTCTTTGAAGACTTTAAGCCTAAATTCGTCAGGAGGTACTTAGAGGGAGCCAAACTTATAAAGGAAGCGTTAACAAACTTTAAAATAGATGTAGAAAAAGGGGAATTCCCTTCAGAGGCAGAGAGCTATGGACAGTGAGAGGGTACACAGACTTCTCTCTCTTCTTGCAAGAACAGGTTATATAAAAGAAGAAGACGTAAAGAGGGTTAGAGAAAATCTCGACAAGGACGAAGATCCTCTGGAAGCTCTAGTGAATATGGGTATCCTAACGGAGGATAGGATTACTCAGTTTTTTAAAGAGCAGATGCCCTTTCGGGTAGCTGAAACTGTCGACCCTGAGAAAATTCCCGCAGAAGTTCTAAACATCCTTCCCAGAGAACTTATAGAGAAATACAAGACAATTCCTTTTAAGGTAGAAAACGGTAGGCTCTACATATACACTTTTGACCCTTTCAATCAAGATGTTATAAACGAGATAAGATTTATAACAAAGCTCCAGGTAGTACCCTTCTACGCTCCCCTTTCGGCAATCCAGAAGGCACTCGACAAGGTCTTCCCAAAGGTTTCGGAAGTCTTAGAAGAAATTACAAAAGAGGAAGAGGAGATAACCATAGAAGCGGACGAAGAATTATCCATAGAGGAAGCAGTCGAGGGTGCTGAACAGGCACCTATAGTAAAACTTACAAACCTTATAATTTCGGAAGCTGTAAAGGCTGGTGCCTCCGACATACACATAGAACCTCAAGAGAAAAAGGTATTAGTACGCTACAGGATTGACGGTGTCCTTAGGGTATTTAAAGAACTTCCTATATCGGTAAGAGATAGCCTGGTTGCCCGTATAAAGATTCTTGCAAACATGGACATATCCGAAAGGAGAAGACCCCAGGACGGAAGAATAAGGGCAAAAGTCAGAGGAAGAAAGATAGACCTCCGTGTGAGCACAGTCCCCACAGTTTACGGCGAGAAGGTCGTTATGAGAATCCAAGAGGCAGAAAAGTATCTGAACGTTCGCCTTGAGGACCTGGGATTTGAGCCCGACGACCTCCAGAAATACAGACAAAATATATGGAAACCTTGGGGAATGATTCTCGTGTCTGGACCGACTGGTTCAGGTAAGACGACCACACTTTACGCATCTTTAATGGAGAGAAACAGCC
>WFPV01000217.1 GCA_015487405.1 Aquifex sp.
ACTGAACTTAGAGGAAGCGGGGAGGATTTTGAGATACAGATTTTTGAGAGAAATCAAAAACAGAGAAGGTTTTGAGCTCATAGCTACCGCTCATCACCTTAACGACCTTTTAGAGACCTCCCTTCTTTTCTTCGTTCGGGGAACGGGACTTGAAGGTCTTGTAGGGTTTCTTCCGCGGGAAGGGGATACGGTTAGACCGCTATACTATGTAAAGAAATCGGAGATTTTAGAATACGCAAGGTTCAGGGGACTTTCTTGGGTAGAAGATGAAACAAACTACGATATTAAGATAGCTCGTAACTTCCTAAGACATAGGGTTATTCCCCCTCTGAAGAGGATAAATCCGAGTTTGGAAGAGAGCTTTCTCAAGATGGAAAAGCTTTTGAAGGAGGAGAATGATTTTTTAAATAGATACGCCGAAGGCGTCCTTGAAGATATTAAGGAAGAAAACTGTCTTAGGGTTGACCTGCTTTTGAAGGAACACGTGGCTGTTCAGAGGAGGGTTATAAGGTTATTTATAGGGGAAAAAGATTACGAAAAAGTTGAGCTTGTTCGGAGTCTACTTTTTAAGGGCGGTGAAGTAAACTTGGGAAAGGGAAAGGTGGTAAGGAGGAAGGGGAAAAAGCTTTGTATTAATCCTGAGGCTTGAATTCGCAGGTTTCGGGGTCAATGGTTCTATATAGAGGTTCAACTTTTCCGCCAGGAGTGGTGTCTTCAAAGTCTCTGGGAACACCGAGTTCTTCTATGCACTTGACGAGGTCGTGATAGAATTCCGCAACCTTTACGAGTCCTGTTTCTTTTCCGACTTCGTTGAACATTCTAATCTTGTCGGTAGCCTTTCCTCTTCCTCTTTCTACGATAGCTCCCGCGTGTCCGAAGGATACTCCTTCAAGTTTTTCCTGGAACTTTCCTGCTACGAAAGCGGCAACGGGTTTATTCCACCTTCCTTCTTTGTAGAGTCTTAATATGGTTTCCGCAGCTTGCTCTTCGTAAGTTCCTCCGACCTCTCCTTGAATTATGACTCCCTTGACGTTGGGATCGTCCGCTATTTCTTCAAGAACGTCCGCAAAGGTCGTGCAGGAGATTACGTCTCCCCCAAGAGCTAAAGCCATGTAAACTCCCCATCCTCTTCTCTTGAACATTTCCGCGGTGGTGGTGGTGAGTCCTCCGGACTTGGAAAGTATAACGAGTCCTCCGTCAGCGTAGGCTATGGAAGGGTTCTTTCCTCCTATCGCTCCGATTCTTGCGGGGATTCTGGGGACTATACATCCGAGAGAGGTGGGTCCTACTATGGTAACTCCCCTTTCTTTAGCGTAGTGATAGAAGTAAACGGTGTCCCTTATGGGAACGTGCTCTGTGACAATGTAGATAAGCTTAATTCCTGCATCAATCAGTTCTATTACTGCGTCTTTTACGGAGCTCGGAGGAACGTAGACGAGCCCGGTGTTTACATCCTTGCCTTCAGGTGAGCTAAGAGCTTCTTTTACGGTATTAAAAACGGGGACTCCTGCAACCTCAGTTCCGCCTTTCCCGGGAGTGACTCCTACTTTTATAAATCCGGGGTATAGGGCTTCACTTTCTGCTACTACCTGAGAAGCCTCTCTTCCAGTTATACCTACGACTATTATTCTGGTTTTATCGTTCAGGTACTTAGTTCCTACGTTCCAGTTCCTTTCCATAATGGAAGTAATTATCTTACGGTAAATTATAAGATGCAAGCAGTTAAAAAAGTATTGACAAGCAAAAAGTTAGAAGATAGGCTTAATAACCAGAGGGACACGAGGGCGGGGAAAGTAATTATCCCGACCTCCACAGCGAGGGCGGGGACTGTTATAATCCCGACCCGTGTCCCTCTCCTTACGATATTGAAGGAAAATATTATTGTCCCGAATGCGGGGAAGAACTTGAATGTGATTGTGATTTTAAAGTTTTATTCTGTCCGCAGTGCCATATTTACTTTGCGGATTACCCTTGTATTCCTTACATAGATGATTACTTAGAAGATGACTGAAAAGGAGGGAAGGCATGAAAGTAATCGGCTGTGATGTAGCCAAGACATTCGTTATTTTACACGATGGAAAAAACCACTACCACATTGATGACACCAACTTTGACCTTGCTAAGGAAATTGTTAAAGATAGCGTTGTAGTTCTTGAACAAACAGGAGCTTACGGCATAAGATGGGCTTACATTTTCTCAGACCTCGGAGCTAAGGTTTTTATCGCTGACGGCAAAGAATTTAAAGCTTTCAGGCATGGACAAACAAGAAAAAAGAACGATTGGATAGACGCTTACTATCTAAGACAGTTCTTCTTAAAAAAGTCTAAACGCAAATACTGTAAACCTTTCAATCCTACTATGCACTCCCTAAGGGCATTAATCCGCCAACACATCAGAAACGATAAGGACATCACAAGGCATATGAACCGACTAATGCAATATACGGCTGTGATAATGCCATACGAAGAATACTACAAACTTCCTAAACACAAGTTCATAAAAAAGCTTTCTGAAATAGAAGAAAAACTTAAAAACTCCCCACACGCACTTTCAAGCTTAGCACTATCAGAACTCAAAAAACTAAAAGCGAGCCTTGAAGAACAGCAAAGACTTGAAGAAGAAATAAAAAGCATAGCTCAGAACCACCCCGATTATCCCATACTCAAAACCTTTCCATCATTCGGAGACATACTTATAGCCACGCTGATAGCTTACTACTGGGACGTTAAAAACTTTCCTGATGTAGACGCATTTATCGGATACGTTTTAATGGGAGCAAACTTCCAGCAATCAGGAAAAACAGTATGGGAAATAAAAACGGACAAAGCAAGAACCGAAGTAAAAGGAAAATTCTTTAACCTCTTTAGAGGTGCACATATTAAAGACAGGAAGGGATACACACACCCTTATTATCCATTAACCGAAAACGTTAAAACTTTAGCGGGAGGAGGACACAACTTAAAAAAGAGGTATATCAAATTCCTTTCCCGTATCCTTGAACTCGTTTACTACGCATTAAAATATCGCAAAACCTATAAAGAAATTCTTGAATTTAAACTCTATGAACTCAAGAAGAACCTAAACAGACTAAAGAGCTATCCAGAACTTGACAAGATAAAAGCGTATGAACTTCATAGGCTTGTTGAAAACTTAGAAACTTACGAAAGCATGTATAAACTTGCTTCGGAGTGTCAAGATATTTCCGACTCCCAAAAGAGGGAAGCAAAGAGGGAGGCGGAGCGTCAAGATTATTTCCGAAGCACCAAAAACCTAAAGGAGGGCGAAAATAGTGAAGAAGATAACCAAAAAAGAGTTAATAAAGGAAATACAACAGAAATTAAAAGAGGAGCACGGGATAGAAATAGGCTACCTCAGACTCAAGAAAATAATCAACACAACGTTGGAAACCATAAAAGAGAAGGTAGCACAGGGGAGCGAAGTAAAGCTTAGGGATTTCGGAAAGTTTTATCCAAAGAGAATGAAATATGTTTCTAAGCCTTTCAGAAAGAGGGGAATAGTTGTAGTGTTTGGATTTCGGTCAAGGGAGAAATTGAGCCATGAAAGTGAACCATATGAACAAACAAAAGATTAGAGAGGTTTTAGGGCTTCCTGAAGGAGCAAATATAAAAGGTGTTATATGGAGACGAGTAAAAAGAAACTCGGATAAGAAGTATCCCGCTGTAGTCTATGAACACGAGGGCAAACAACACATAAAGCACTTAAACCGAAAGCTAAGGGAAGAGTTAGGGCTTGAGGTATCTAACCGAGTATCTAACCAGTTAGATACTGTATCTAACTCTCACGTATCTAACTCGGTATCTAACCATAGCGAAGTATCTAACCAAGTATCTAACCAGTATCTAACCGAGGTATCTAACCGATTCCTAAAAAGCCTCATAGAAGGCAACCACAAAGAAGTAGCCAAAACCTTAGGACAACTTTCCAAAGAGGAAAGGATTGAAGCAATAAAGACTCTATGCGATGGATTTCTCTATCTATACGAGCAAAATAAGGAAGAATTCCGAGAGGAAATAGAATCCGTGAAAATGTTATTAGAGCTTTCCCTTAGCATTATTCAGGAGGAGCTGTTAAACAAATCTGGGAGCGGGTCCAACCTGGAGCTGTAAAAGTGTTTAACAGGGGGAGTAAAAGATGGCAACAAAATACGTAGGTATAAGACTTGAAGAGGAGCTTCTCCAACTCAAACCTTCGGATATGACACTTTCAGACTGGATAAGAGAGTGTATCCATGTGTGGAAATTGTGTAAAAATGGGGAGCTAAAAGCACTGCTAAAGGAACTTGAGGAAATAAAAGAAACAGGACAGGCTCTAAGGAATTGTCCTAATCTTGACAGACTATCTGAAGTAGCAAAAGAAATTGAAAAGGCAACGAGGAAATTAAAAGAATTCAAGGAGCTTGTTGAAAACATTGAATACTACACAAGGATGATAGAAGAGGTGAAAGAAAAAATAGAGGACAGACTTGTTTACAGAGCAAGGCTTTATGAAAGGAGCTATTCTGAAGGATGGTAGGTGTTAAACAAAGCTCCTGGTCAGGTCCGTAATTTGTTAAACATTTCATAACCTTCCAAAACTTTTGAAGTCTGTTTATTCCTTCTAAGCTTGCCTTTTCCTAAAACAAAAGGTATGGAGCAATTCCTGAATGCTATAGGTGTTGAACCTGTCAAGGTTTCCGAAACTCCCGAAGCTTATAGTATCAGAATTAAAGACCTATCCCAGACCATAGAGATTATTAAAAAATTCATTAAAGACTATACAAAAGACCTTAAGCTAAGATTCTTAGTTGCTAAGCTAATAGAACCTTGCCCTTCAAAGGCTTATGAATGCTACATAAAACGTATAGTTTCTTTCATCCGTCAAAATGTTAAATACGTGAACGACCCTCCCAAACTTGAAACTATCCAGTCTCCCATTAGGACACTTGAATACGGGATAGGGGATTGCGACGACCACACTATACTTGCGGGGACACTCCTTAGAATAGCGGGATTTCCCGTTAAGATTGCTTTAGGAGACATTAACCATGATGGCAAGTATGAACATGTATTTATAAAAGTATTAATACCTAATAAAGGAAAATGGATAACCGTTGATACGACATCTAAAAATCCCTTTAAGCCAAAACCGTATCCCGTAAAAGAAATCCCTCTATATGACGAGCCTTCAACTTTGGAAAAGCTTGAAGAGATGAACGGCGAAGAGGTAGGCTTTATCCTGGACTGGATACGAAAAATCCTCGGAAAGGATAAAGACAAAACAAAGAAACAACCTCAGCCTCCCAAAGAAGGCAAGCCTAACCTTCTGATTCCTATTCTTTTGACAGGCTTCATCTTTTGGCTCTTTAGGAGGTAGCTATGTTCATCATAGACACATTGGGCTATGAAACAGACACCTATTTCATTCATAGCCTCTCCGGTGAGGCTCTTTCTGAACTTCAGGGAGAACTTGGAACGGAAGAGTTGGGATTTTTTAAATCTCTTAAAAAGCTCTTTAAAAAGGTCTGGAGAGGAGTTAAAAAGATAGTAAAAAAGCCTGTAAAAATCATCCGAAAGGCTTGGAAAGGAATAAAGAAAGGAGCAACTAAACTATGGAAACTTGTAAGAAGGAACAAAAGGACACTCTTAACCGCTGGACTTGTTGCGGCTTCAACGGCTCTGCCAATCCTCAAGCCAATCGCCTATCCATTGGCAATGAAACAAGCAACCAATATAGTAGGGAGATACATCTACGGAAAACCCAAAGTCCAATATGAGGAAATCCCTCAAGTCCAATATCAATATGAAACTTCCCAGATACAACCAGCTCCTATAACTCCTATAGATGCAACAATGCCCCAACCTCAAGCTCAAGCTCCATACGCATACCAATACCTACAACAACCTTATCAGTATGCTTACCAAGGATATGAAAAGCCGAGCTTAGGAAAGGCTTTACTTCCACTTGGTCTCTTTGTCGCTGGACTATTTCTCTTCAACAAATAAGGAGGTGTGAGTGATGGCTGCAATTGTGCCTTTTGGAGCGTATTTAGGAAACGATGAAGAAATTGAGGAAATCATTGAAGAACCTGAGGTCTATGAGCCTGAGCTGTATGAAGAGCCGTATGAAATGGAAGGCGATGAACTCGGATATGACGATGAAGAACCTCTCCTCATGGTAGACCCGCTCGGTGATGAACTCGGCTTTATCAAGTGGAGAAGAAGAAAGTTAAGAAGACTAAGGGCAAGAAGGAGAAGGATAAGAAGAAGGATAAGGAGAATAAGGAAAAGAGTAAGAAGGAGAAAACCTGTGATGAGGGAAAGATGTAATTGTAGATGTTGGAGGATATGAAATTGTGGGGAAGACCTTTATACGGAAAGGAAAGGTTCAAATACATTTTTAGGCAAAGCCTGCCCAAACCTAAGAAAAACACACCGAGGGTAAAGCTCATGACGAAAGTCTATCTGGACCCATTCAGAAGGTATAGACGTTTTTCTTGGCGTGCAAATCTCAGAAAAGCATTAGACAAATATGTCTTTTCTCCAGTTCTAAAGGACTTTTATAAGACCACTCGCTACACACCAAAACCTCTATATCCCCAAGTCCAAAAGCCGAAAATCTACATAGACCCCTTCAGGAAACACAGACGCTTTAGCTGGAAGGAAAACATTAGAAGGGCTTTAGACAGACAACTTCCTAAACTTCACATTCAACATCCTTCAAGACCTAAGAAAGTAGCACCTAAACCGAGGGAACCGTGGAAACAAATAATCAGCGAAACACTTGACAGGATACTAACACCTTCCCCGAAATCCCCAGCACCCCAGCAACCGCAACCCACACCAGTCCAGCTAAAACGAGATACAGGTAAAGCACTCCTCCCGCTCCTCGGTCTCGGAGCTGGAATATTGCTTTTAAAGGCTTTTGGGAAGTAGCCATGTTCTGGTTAATAGCAATAGGCGTAGCATCAATAACAGCCTTGGCGGGGTCTTCTATCTTCCGAGACATCAAACAGGAAGAACGGCGGAAAAAGTGTCTTGAACTCGTAGAAAAGGGAAAAGTCAGACCTGAATACTGCACGCAATTAGACGCTAAGGGAGTAATAGAAGACATCCGAAAAACCATAGACGAAGCGGGAAAGTTAGCACTCATAGGCGGTTCTCTTTACCTATTGGGAAGAGTCATAGGAGATGGGAAGAAATGAGAAGGAAAAAGAGTCTTAAAAAGGCTGTAGAGCTATACACTCAATTTCATTGGGGGAAACTACCTAAGAGGCTCAGCAAGGTAAAAATCTATATACCTGACACATACGTATATCTCGGAAAACTCCTTGGCGTGATATACCTCTCGGATAAAGACGGCAGTCCAAAACCATATATACACTTCTTCGGAAAAGGTGAACCTCTACAACTCACCTGTGAAGATGGGGAGATATTCATTGAAAAGGTCAAAAACTTCAGACTCTCAGATTTCCCAGACCTATTAACTGACGAAGAAGGAAAGCATCTCTATATAGCCAATTTCAAGGGAAGAGTAAAGGAGGAGGGTATAGTTGGGTAAAAAACTTTTGAAGCTTGTTTATTCCTTTCCTTTCCTTTCTTCACTAAAAAAACTCTAAGGAGGCGTTGAAATGGCAAAGGTCTTAGAAGGTCTCGTTGTCAATCCCAAGAAAAGAAGAAAAAGAAGAAAGACGAAAGCAAGAAGGAATCCCACCAAAGTCCTCACGGTTGCAAAACCCAAAAGGGGAGGGGGGCTTAAGAAAGTTGGGGAGCTAATCATCAAGAACCCAGTAAAGAATAAGAACGCACTCCTCATGCTTGCAGGCGGGACAGCCGTAGGATTGGCAGGTGGAAAACTCCTTGATATATACCTCGTTCAAAAGGTTGACGCTCTCAGAAACTTATCCCAATCCATTCCAATCGGTGATAGTTTGATGCTTCTTGGAGGCTTAGCACTCCTCAAAAGCACCTCTAAAAGAAACAGAGAATTTGCTCTCGGAGTAGTAGCTGGAAGCGGGGCTAAACTCGTTCTCAACCTTATAGACAGATACATCCTAAAAGGCAATCCTCCCGTAGGACTATACGGTGAAGAAGTTGGTGATGAATACGCATACGATGATGCTATTCCTACTGAATACGAAGAAGTAGAAGAAAACCCCGAATACGTAGAAGAAGTCCCCGAAGAAGTTGAAGGTGAATATCCTTACGTTCTTCCTGAACCTGATGAGCTATCTGAGGATGAAGA
>WFPV01000218.1 GCA_015487405.1 Aquifex sp.
GAGATGTGTATAAGAGACAGCTTTTTCTTCTTTTCAGGAAGCTCCTCAAAGCCCCTGAGCTTTATGAGTTTTATCTTTCCCTCTATTTCCCTTACGTTTTTCGTGTTGTGGAGAAGGTACTCAATTATTTCTTTTTTAGGCTCTACACCGAAGGTCTTTAATTTTTCTTTAATAATCTTTAGCTTCGTTGAAATATCCAGCTCAATCTCTACGAGGATTCCCCCCTCAAATCTGCTCACGAGCCTATCGGAAACTCCCTTTAGTTGTTGGGGGTGTCTATCTGAGGCCAAAACTATCTGCTTCTCCAGAAGGTAAAGGGTGTTAAAGATGTTAAAGAACTCTATCTGTGTTCTCTCCTTCCCGCTGAGGAACTGAACGTCATCAAGTAGAAGGATGTCAACGCTTTTATACTTGTTCCTAAACTCATTTATCCTCCCTTCCTTCAGGGAGGAGACCATTTCCTCCGCAAAGTCGTTGGCGGAAGAGTAAATAACTTTGTATCCTCTCTTTTTAGCTTCGTTTCCTATTGCTTGGAGGAGGTGTGTCTTTCCAGTTCCCACGCTCCCGTATATAAAGACGGGGTTGTAAAGATAGCCGGGATTCTCTATTATTTCCTTTGCTATCTCATAAGCGAACCTGTTTCCCTCCCCAACTATGAAGTTCTCAAAGTTATACTTGGGATTTAAAAAGTCTTGCTCAATCGTCTGAGCTTTTGAAGCTTCGCTCTCTTCCTTCTGGAGAACTTCAACCTTCTCCTTTATGTTGCCGTCTTCTAAAGTAAGCAAAAGGGTTTCAAGCCACTCCTTATATTCCTTGCTCGGGGCTATGAAGACCACCTTTCCATCTTCTTTACTGACCTCAAACTTTTTCAAAAACTCCCGTGCAAAGGCATCAGCACTTTCCAGGGTTTTTATTATTGTTTGTATTTCCATTCCTCGGAATACCAATTATGAGGAAGGGAGGAAGAAAAGAAAAGAAGTTTTATAAAAGTAAGTGAGGAACTTCAGAACGGAAACGAAAATCACTTAAAGAGTGATAAAAACTTTTCTCTCTCCAAGGGAGGATATTTAAGGACTTCCAGATTTTCGTGAAGGTGTTCTTTTCTCTTCATTCCGATAAGGTAGGTGCCTACTCCGGGCGTGCTCCTGACGAACTGAATCGCTACGTGAACGTCTTTCTCAAATCCGAAGAATTCCTTCAGTTTTTCTGGAATCCTCCCTATTACGTTTCCCTGGTAGATGGTCGCACTTATGTAGGTGTATATACCGAGCTCCTGAGCGGCTTCTAAGGTGGAGAGCTGTCTCCCGTTAACAACTTGATTTTTTAAAGTAAAAGCCTCTGGCATTCCAAGGTTGTAGGGGAGCTGAATGAACTTAAAGTGGTGTTCATCTCCCGCAACCTGCTTGGCTATTTCTAATAATTCGCTCAGGTTCAGGTATTGGCGAGAGCTCGGAGTTAGCCTAAAACCGTGCCAGGTGGCAAGTCCGTAATACTTCAGCTTCCCTTGGGAGACCTTTTCCTCAAGGAGCTCAAAACACTCCTTTACCTTTTGATTGAAACACTCACGCTCTATGTAGAGGAGCTGCTCTTCGGGATTGTGGAGGAAGTAAACGTCTATGTAGTCCGTCCTTAAGTTCTCCAAGCTTTTGTTGAAGCACCAGTCTATGAACTCCCTCCCGAGGTAGTGTCCTTGAGGTGTCATTTCTTTTAAGTTGACAATACCCGTTTGTATAAAGTTTTTTTCAAAGTATTCCCTCGGGTCCTCACCGCTTTCCGCGTCGTAGGGTATATATCCTCCCTTTGTAGATACTATCGCCTTATCCCTCCCGAGCTCCTGAAGAACTCTTCCTATAACTCTTTCGCTTTTCATGTAGCGGTAATTTATCGCCGTATCAACGACGTTTATTCCCTTTAGGATTCCTTCCTTTATGGTTTCGTAGTACATCCTATCCGTCTCTTCGTCGAGCTCTCCCAAGTAGGTTCCTATTCCCATCTCCGAAAGCTTTAAGTCTAAAAATTCCTTGTAAAGCATGTTTTTAAGTATAGCTGTTTTTCTTATAGAAGAAACTATTAAAGGTCATCGTGGGTCTGTTTTTTTCCTATCCTTGCGATTTTCTCAGCTACGATAACCGAGTTGTAAGCAAAAAGCAAAGAGACTAAAATAAGTAAAACTTGTTGACCCTCCACACCATATTCAACGCAAGAAATCTCATAATCTGGTAGCTCCTTGAGATATTAAATATTAAAAAACGGAGGTGGGTATGGCTCACAAGTTTGACCCAGCCAAAATAAAAAAGCTGGATGACCCTTCAAGACTTGAACTCTTTGACCCTGAGAAGGTTTTAAAGGAGTTCGGGATCCGTGAGGGGATGACCGTACTTGATGTGGGAACGGGAGCCGGCTTCTATC
>WFPV01000219.1 GCA_015487405.1 Aquifex sp.
ACATTGAAGTGGAGTTCCTTTTCCTCTAAAACCTCCCCCGTTTCGGTGCTTATCCTTCTCATTAAGACCTCTTCCTTTGAGTAAATCTCGTATACGTTGAAGCTGGGATGGTCCCTTCCCTTTAGCCGTCTTGTGGTTGCGGTTCCGGAGGTTATGTAGTAGGTTCTGTCCACCTTCCAGGTCCAGGCTTTATGTCTGTGTCCCGTTAGAACCATGTTTATACCGAGCTCTCTGACAACTACCATAAAGTCTCCCGCATCAAGTAGGATGTCTATCTCCCTTCCCGTGCCGGGGATTGAGAGAACGTGGTGGTGGAGAACGACTATTTTGAGCTTGTTCTCTATCTTTGAGAAGAAATCCCTCATCACCTCGTATCCCTGTCTTCCTACGTGTCCTTCCTGGAGGTCTGGCTGGGTGGAGTCCAGTCCGAGAACGGCGATGAGGTCGTTCTCAAAGGTGGGATGACGTGTTCCGAAGAACTCTTCAAAGAGAACGTATCCCTCGTTTCTCATATCGTGATTTCCGGGAACGACGAGGGTGTGTTTTGCTTCAAAGTTTTGAAGGTATTTTAGAGCTCTTTCGTATTCGGGGAGGTATCCGTAATCGGTGAGGTCTCCAGCGACTACGAGGAGGTCGGGGTTTTCTTTGTTTACGAGCTTTATGAGATTTTCTCCGAGCTTTTTGTCATACCACTCACACTCTACGTGGAGGTCCGAGACCTGAACAAGTTTGAACATATAAAAAAATTTAGGCAACCGCAGGTATTAAAAATAAAAAAGAATTTAAGGGAGGGAAAAGGAGAATTAATCAACGGGTTTGGCTTCTACTTCTCCCTCTCCGCCTTCGTCCTTCTTTTGGGTTCCGGTTCCTTTTCCAGCCTCTCCGTAAATGGCTGTTCCTATCCTTTGGGAGAGACTCATTATTCTGTCGGTCATGTTCTTGACTTGGTCAATATCTGTTGCGGTTTCTATAACTTTCTTTGCTTCTTCAACGAGTTTTTGGGCTTCTTCTTTGAGGTCTGCGGGAATCTTGTCTCCCGCTTCTTTTAAGGTTTTTTCTATTCCGTAGACGAGTTGGTCAAGCTGGTTCTTGGCTTCTATGAGTTCCTTCTTCTTCCTGTCTTCTTCAGCGTGCTCTTCAGCTTCTTTGATGATTCTTTCTATTTCTTCGGGGGTTAGTCCGGAGGAGATTTCTACTCTTACGGACTGCTCTTTTCCTGTTCCAAGGTCCTTAGCGGTTACGTGGAGTATTCCATCCGCGTCAACGTCAAAGCATACTTCTATCTTGGGCACTCCTCTGGGTGCGGGAGGTATTCCTGTCAGGTAGAACTTGGCGAGGGACTTGTTGTCCTTTGCGAGAGGTCTTTCTCCTTGAAGAACGTGAATTTCTACCTCGGTCTGGTTGTCGTGAGCAGTGGTGAAGACTTCACACTTCCTTACGGGTATGGGGGTGTTTCTGGGTATAAGGACGGTCATCACTCCTCCGTAGGTTTCTACTCCGAGGGATAGAGGTATTACGTCAACGAGAACGATTTCTTTGACTTCTCCCGCGAGAACTCCCGCCTGAATTGCCGCTCCCATCGCTACGACTTCGTCGGGGTTGAGTCCCTTGTGAGGTTCCTTTCCGAAGAACTCTTTAATTCTTTGTTGGACGAGGGGTATTCTGGTGGAACCTCCTACGAGGACGACTTCGTCTATGTCGGAGGGTTTTAGTTTTGCATCTTCAAGGGCTTGCTTTACTATGTCTATGGTTCTGTCAACGATGTCTTTTATCATTTCTTCAAGTCTTGCTCTGGTGAGCTTCTTCTGGAGGTGGAGGGGCTGGTTGGTGTTGGGGTCTATGGTTATGAAGGGTAGGTTAATCTCGGTCTCCATCTTGAAGGAGAGCTCTTTCTTTGCTTGCTCTGCGGCTTCTTTGAGTCTCTGGAGTGCGGTTCTGTCGTTCCTGAGGTCTATTCCGGTCTCCTTCTTGAACTCTTCTATGAGCCAGTCCATTATCCTTTCGTCTATGTTCGCTCCTCCGAGGTGGGTGTCTCCCGCGGTAGCTTTGACTTCTATAACTCCTTCTCCACCTTCCAGGATAGATACGTCAAAGGTTCCTCCACCAAAGTCGTAAACCAGTATCCTGACGTCTTCCTTCTTGTGGAGTCCGTAAGCCATTGCCGCTGCGGTGGGCTCGTTTAAGATTCTGACTACTTCCAATCCCGCTATCTTTCCTGCGTCCTTTGTTGCTTGTCTTTGTCTTTCGTTGAAGTACGCGGGAACGGTTATTACCGCTTTCTTGACGGGCTCTCCGAGGAAGGCTTCAGCCGCTTCCTTGAGTTTTCTTAGGATGTGTGCTCCTACCTCTTCGGGTCTTACTTTCTTTCCTGCGTTGGGGATATCAAAGACCGCGTCTCCTTTTTCGTCGGGAACGACCTTGTAGGATACTCTCTTTGCTTCGTCCTTTACTTCGTCAAACTTCCTTCCGATGAAACGCTTGCTTTCGTATACGGTGTTTTCGGGGTCAAGGACTGCCCTTCTCTTTGCGGGCTCTCCTACGAGTATCTCTTTTTCTTTCGTCCAGGATACTACGGAGGGAGTTATTCTCGCACCTTCCTGGTTTTGAATTACTACCGCCTCATCCCCCATCATTACGGATACGACGGAGTTGGTGGTTCCGAGGTCTATTCCAATTATCTTTTCCTTCTTTTGAGCCATTTTAATACCTCCTGATTGCAGATTTTCTTCTTTTTAAGAATTATAGAAATTTAGCGAGTTTTTGTCAAGTTTTATTAAATGGGATTTATTAAGTCAAAATACCGCCGAAGGCGGTCCCTAAAATCAAAAAGGAAGAAAATTTAAAGGATTTTGGTTATCTTTACAGCTCTTTTCCCGTTTAGCTCTCCAAGTGTTCCCCTGAACTTGGGAGTTTTTCCGATGAAGAGCTCCACGTTTTCGTCGGTAAGGGGTTTTAAAAGGAGGGTGTTCTCCTTTTCCACTGAGAGAAGTCTTTTGAGGATTTGTTTGTCTCTGTAAATTATGGCTTCCACGGTTATGGGGATGGATAAGACTACTTGTAGGAGTTTATCTTGTTCTTTTGGGTCAAGCTTTGGGATGGAGAGGGTTTCCCTCAGGCTTTTTAGGAGGTATAGGGGAAAGAGGAGGGTCAGGTTTCCTTTCTCTTCGCCGAGGGTGAGGGTTATTAGAACCGTGTAATACTCGTCGTCCAGGTCAAGGTCTATTATGGTGTCCTTTACGGTGTAGTTTTCCACTTGTATTTCAACGAGTTCTTCCCATAGCTCTTTAAAGGTTTTTCCGACCTGGTTGAAGATTTTCTGGAGTATGGTGAGCTCTAAACGGGAGAAGGGTTTCCCTTCAAGCTCGGCGGGCTGTCCCCCGAGGGTGAGGCTTATGAGCTTGTAAGCGGTGGAAGAGTCCGTGAGGATGTAGATACTGCCTTCCGTGCCGATTTTGAGCTCCAGGAGAAGGAGAGGGGGCTTTAGCTGGGCAAAGACCTGGGAACCTCTCTTTATATCTTTCTCTTTTATTTCTACGGACTCTAAGGCTATTACCTGGGTCTTTAGACTTTCGCGGAGTCTCTTCCTGAACTCCTCTAAGAACTGGTCAAGTCTGACATAACGGTGGGGGTCTATCTTTTCTAATCGGGAAAAATCAAAAGGTTTTACGCCTTCGGCGTGTTCTTCCTTTTTCCTTTCTAAGGTGTCCATCAAGAGCTCAAGCTCTTCTTTGGAAAGGAGCTCCTCTCCCATTAGACTACTCCGTATCTCTTAATGTATTCCTCGTATTCGGGAAAGTCCCTAACGTCTACAAAAGAACCGGTTTCCAGCTCTCTTAGCTTCGGAAGTATCTCAAATATGAAGCGTGCGGCGTGCTCGGGCAGGAGCTTAGGAGCGTTCTTTATACGGGTGATTGAAGGGAACTTCTTTTCATCGTTCCTCATCACCTCTTCAAGCATGGGAGTGAGAACGAGTCCGGGAGCGAGTGCAACCATATGGGTCTCGGGAAGCTCCCAGGAGTAGAGCTTTACAAGGCAGTTCAATCCCGCCTTTGAGAGGGAGTAGGCGTTCCAGCCGCGGTTACAGTTCCTCGCCGCTCCCGAGGAGATTGCGATTAGCTGTTCTACTTTTATTCCGTAGTCCATAAAAAAGTCTATTATTACTTTGTTGGACCATAGGTTTATCCTCATAACCTCTTCAATCTCGGCGAGGGATATCTCGTGCATATCTTTCATTTCTCCCAAGACTCCGGCGTTCAGGATGGCGAGGTTGAGCTCCTTTATATCTTTTAAGAGTTTATGAAGGCAGAAGTAGATACCTTCGGTCCTTTTTAGGTCACAAGGCTGGAAGTGAATCTTTCCCTTGAGTTTTTCGGGCAATTGTCTGCTCAAGGCATAGACTTCATAATTCCTCTTTAGAGCCTCCTCAACGAGAGCCTTTCCCAGTCCCGAACCTATTCCCGTTATAAAGAGCCTCATGTCTTTTTATTTTGTTCCTGTTTTTCTTGAGTTTTGAAGACCTCGTTTATGATAATCTTCACGTTTTCCTCGCCGGCTTTTGCGTTGGCAACTCCGTAGAGGTCTCCGTTCTTAAAGCCTGCGGTTGGCTCCTTACTGAGCCTCGCCATTATTATCAGGTCTCCCTCTATGAACTCCTCGGGATTTATCTTGTGCTTTCCGGTAATCACGAACCTGTAGGGAAATTCTGGGTTCTTCACTCTTAGAACCGCCACCGGTCTTGGACTCTGGGATTGAACCTTTCTGACGGATATTATCAGGAACTTATCTCCCTTCGGAACTTTGTCTTTGAGCTTCGGGTCAATCTCAACAACTCCCTTGACGAACTGCTTTTTATACTTTTCAAGAATTTTTTGACCTTCCGGTGTTTTATACTTCTGGGGTATGTCCTGACAGGCTACGAGAGTAAAAAGCAAAAGGAGAAAAATTTTTTTCATAGTAGTAATAGATTAATAAACTTTTAAGAAACTTTTATCCCTCACTTTTCAAGGCTTTCGGGTATGAGCCTAAAACCTTTACAAACTGTGTTTTTTCCTTTAATTCCTCCAGGGCATTTTTTACCTTTTCCTCCTTCCTGTGTCCCTCCAGGTCCACAAAGAACACGTAGTCCCAGGCCTTCTTCTTGGAAGGTCTGCTTTCTATCTTAGTAAGGTTAATATTGTGCTTATAAAAAACCTCTAAAGCCTTATATAATGCTCCGGGCTCATCCTTCACACCGAAGATAAGACTCGTTTTGTCCTTACCGGTAGGTTCTAAATCTTTCTTAGATATAACTAAAAATCTCGTAAAGTTATCCCCAGAGTCCTGAATATTTCTCGCGAGGATGTTGAGGTGGTAAGTGTACGCCGCAACCTCGGAAGCTATAGCTCCTGCCTTTTCGTCCTCTAAGGCTATCTCACAGGCTTTTGCGGTGCTCTCAACCTCTATCAATTGAACGTTCGGTAAATTCTTCTCAAGCCAGCTTCTTGACTGAGCCAAAGCCATTTTATGGGAGAAAACTTTTTCTATATTTTCGGGTGTGTCCGAAGAGGAAAGCAGGTGAAGTGCAATAGGAATAACTATCTCACCGGAAATCTTCACATCACTCTCAAGAAACATATCCAAGGTGTAGTTAACCACTCCTTCTATCGTGTTCTCAACGGGAACGACCCCGTAATCTGCCCTCTGCGTTTCAACCTCTACAAAGACATCCCTTATCGTGCTGCAGGCGTTATATTGGGCAGAGAATCCAAAAAACTCCAAAGCCGCCTGATGAGTGAAAGTAGCCTTAGGACCCAAGTAAGCTATCCTGAGTTTCTTCTCTAAAGATAAACAGGCGGAGATAATTTCCCTATAGATATGAATTAACGCCTCGCTTGGAAAGACCTCTCCATATTTTTCTTTATTTAGCTTTAGTATCTTTTCAAAAATTTGACGTTCCCTTTCGGGAACGTGGATAGGGAGGTTCAATTTCGTCTTTATTTCGCCTATTCTCTTTGCAAGCTTAGCCCTTTCGTTTAAGAGCCGTAGGATTTCTTCGTCTATTTTATCTATCTCTTGCCTTAGAGCCTTTAACTCATCTCCTTGCATCAACTACTTAAATTTATCACAGCTTTGTGGTAGAATACTTTCTTCCGTAAAAAGGAGGCAAGCGAATGAGAGTAAAGGGACCCTCTTCGAGGAGAAAAAAGAAAAAGATTCTCAAACTCGCGAAAGGTTACAGAGGACAGCGTAGCCGTTCCTACAGGAGGGCTAAAGAAGCCGTAATGAGAGCCCTCTACTACCAGTATAGGGACAGAAAACTTAGAAAGAGAGAGTTCAGAAGATTATGGATTGCGAGAATAAACGCTGCGGTAAGATCTTACGGACTCAACTACAGCACCTTTATACACGGACTCAATAAAGCAGGAATAAATCTAAACAGAAAGATTCTCGCGGATATGGCGGTCAGAGACCCCCAAGCTTTTGAGCAAATCGTAAACAAGGTTAAGGAAGCTCTCCAAGTTCAGTGATGGTGGATTTTGAAAAAATAAAGGAGGAGCTTCGCTCCCTCCTTTCCTCCGTTAAAACCTCTAAAGAACTGCAGGAAATAAGGAGTAAATACTTAGGAAGCAAGGGAGTCATAAAGGAACTCCTCAAAAAAATAAAGGAAATTCCCCAAGAAGAAAGAAGGGAATTCGGTAAAAAAGTTAATCAATTAAAGGAATTTGCAGAGCAATTATTTAAAGAAAAGGAAGAAGAAATAAAAAAGGTGGAGCTTGAAGAAAAGCTAAAGAAAGAGTGGATAGACCTGACAGTTCCCCCACCGAAGGTATTAGGTTCACTACATCCAATAACGATAACCTTAGAGAGAATCGTAGAAATCTTCAAAAGCATGGGATTTGAAGTGGAGGAAGGCCCTGAGATAGAGCTTGAGGAGTATAACTTTGATATGCTAAATATCCCCAAAGAACACCCTGCTCGGGATATGCAGGACACTTTCTACGTTAATAAGCCCGGATATCTGCTTAGAACTCACACCTCACCGGTTCAGATTAGAACTATGCTCAAAAAAAAGCCCCCGATTCAGATAATAGCACCCGGAAAGGTCTACAGAAGGGACGACGACCCTACTCACTCCCCTATGTTCCATCAGGTTGAGGGACTCGTTGTAAACGAATACGCAAACTTCAGACACATGAAATACGTTATAGAAGAATTCTTAAGGAAATTCTTTGAAACGGATATGCCCGTTAGATTCAGAACTTCATACTTCCCCTTCACAGAGCCCTCCGCCGAAGTGGATATAGGCTGTGTGATATGCAAGCAAGAAGGTTGCAGAGTTTGCAAGCACACTGGCTGGTTAGAAGTTATGGGCTGCGGAATGGTTCACCCCCAAGTCCTTGAAAATTGTGGAATAGATACGGAGTTTTATCAGGGATTTGCTTTCGGTATGGGAGTTGAACGGCTCGCTATGCTCCTCTTTGGTATAGACAACATAAAGCTCTTCTACGAAAATGACCTAAGATTTCTTAAACAATTTTTCTAAATCTTTAAATACCTCGCTATCGCTCGGTGTTGATTTTGTAAGAATCCGTCGACCCCCCGGGTTTTTTGCAAGATTGGAGGTCGACGGGAAATTAGATTCATTTGGTGAAGGTGGATCTTGACAAAAAATAAAGTTTTAGCTATTATTTTTATTGCACACGATGTTGGGTTTGTTATGTGCCTATAAGGGATTGAAACCATTGTCAAGGAGGTGTGATATGTTTGTAGAAATTTGTTTGTTATGTGCCTATAAGGGATTGAAACGAATTTGGGACAAGAAAGAGAAAGAAATGATTTATGGTTTGTTATGTGCCTATAAGGGATTGAAACCTGAAGTATAAAATTTCATTTGCGCTATAAACCTGAGGAGGGAGAGAAAGTGAGGAAATTTTTCATCGGAGTAGGACTGTTAAGTATTTTTGTGGGTAGTTGTTCTTACATTGCAGGGGAATCTGCATCCAATTACATAGCTTCAGGTGGAAGAACTATAGGATATGTTGAAAATAGACCTATTTCTTCAACAATTGCGGGACATGGAGCTACTATAGGAGCTACAATTGCTCTCAATGCTATATTAGGCTATTGGCTTCAAAAAAGGAAAATGCCGACCTTAGAAAACTTGCTTACGATTGTTGGATGAATAGACCTAAAGACTCCCCTTATTGGAATGAAAACCTGTGTAAGGTTATAGCGGAAGAGAGGTTAGAAAGGAAAAAGAATTTCTTTCTATCTGTTAATGCAGGAGAATGTAAAAAGTCTTTTTGGAATCCTTTCGCAGCGTTAAAAAAAAATGTTGGGATGAAGGATTTACTTACCTTGAAAATGCAAGAGAAGAAGATGAAACTTTAGAAGATACCTTAAAGCAAGTATATTATGACGATACATTAATAAGTTGTATGCCGGATCCAGCAAACTACGTGGGGAAAGAAAAAGAACTTCAAGAAAAATACCTCTATTGCAAACAAAAAGCTAAAGAAGAAGCTCAAAAAGCTCTGAAGGAAATAGAACCAAAACTCAAAGAATACCTTGCAAAAAGAAGCTAACCTATTTACTCTCAGAAGAAACCCTGTAATCTAAATCTTTATGAATAAAATTCTCATTCGGGAAAAGCTTAAAGAGTTTCTAAACGAAGATTTAGGCTATCAGGACATCACTACCGAAGGTATCTATAGGGGAGAAAGGGCAAAAGCGATTATTAAAGCCAAGGAAAGCGGAGTTCTCTCAGGTCTCCCATTCGTAGAAGAGCTATTTCATTTATTAGGCAAGGTAGAAATAAAAACCTCTAAAAAAGAGGGAGAATCTTTCAAAGCAGGAGATACCCTTATTGAGCTTGAAGGAGACGCAAAAAGTATACTCACCGGAGAGCGGGTAGCTCTAAATATACTTCAAAGATTATCCGGAATAGCTACTACTACAAGAAAGTTTGTGAAAAAGCTTGAACCTAAAGGAATTAAAATTTTAGATACACGAAAAACAACCCCAGGATTTCGTTTCTTTGAAAAGTATGCAGTCAGAGTAGGGGGTGGAACGAACCACAGATTTGCCCTTTACGATATGGTTCTTATAAAGGATAACCACAAGAAAGTAGCAGGAAGCTTAAAAGAGGCGGTAAAGAGAGTCAGGGAAAGGATTTCTCCCGTTTACAAAATAGAGGTAGAAGTAGAAAACTTAAAAGAACTTGAGGAGGCTCTTGAGCTCGGTGTAGATACAGTCATGCTGGATAACTTTTTGCCTGAAGAAGTAAAAGAAGCAGTAAAGCTCGTAAATGGAAGATGTCTTGTAGAAGTTTCAGGAAACATAACTCTTGAAAATCTTGAAGAGTATGCTATTGAAGGGGTTCACTTCATCTCTTCAGGTTCTATTATTCACTCCTCCCGCTGGATTGACCTTTCGTTAAAAATTCTCTAAAGCCTTCAACATCTTTTGGAGAAACATCTTTAAAACCCCTTCTCTTTGCATAACGGAGCAAGGCTCTATAGCTAATTTTGCTCTCTATCTTTTTCGTAAGGATAAGATTGTCTCTCACAAGTTTTTGGTAAAAGAAAAATTTCTCCGAGTAATTCTTCCATGCCCGAAGGGCGTAATAGGAATATAAAAGATTAAAAATCACGAGGGCTAAAATCGTTAATATTAATATTCGCACTACACTTATATTTTAATTCTTATGAAAGTTGCCTTTGAAACCCTCGGTTGTAGAATGAACCAGTTCGACACAGACCTTATGCGTAACCAGTTCATCAGAAAAGGTTATGAAGTTGTTGAGTTTGAAGATATAGCGGACATATACATCATAAACACCTGTACCGTAACAGTCGGTGGAGACCGTTCCTCCAGGCAAGCAATATATAGAGCAAAGAGGCAGAATCCAAATGCCATAGTAGTGGCTACCGGATGTTACGCACAGGTAAAGCCTGAGGAGCTTGCACGCCTGAAAGAAGTAGATATTGTCGTTGGCAACACTCACAAAAGTGAAATTCTGAAAATCGTTGAAGAGTTCTTAGAAAAAAGAGATAAAAAAGTTGTTGTTGGCGAGATATTCAGAGAAAATGAATTAAAAAACTTTGACCTCGTCCTCTACTTTGAGGGAGTAAGACCTTTCATAAAGGTTCAGGAGGGATGTAACAAGTTCTGCACCTTCTGTGTGATTCCCTACGCAAGGGGGAAGGTCAGAAGCGTAGAGAAGGAAAAAGTTATTCATCAGGTGAAACTCCTCGCGGAAAGGGGCTTTAAAGAAGTTGTCCTGACCGGAACACAGCTCTCCCAATACGGGTGGGACAAGGGATGCACTCTATACGACCTGTTAAAAGAGCTTATTAAAATACGAGGAATTGAGCTAATAAGGCTTTCCTCCATGCACATAAAGGAGATGGATGAAAACCTCCTAAGGCTTATAACTGAAGAGGAAAAGATAGCTCCCCACTTTCACCTTTCTCTCCAAAGCGGTTCGGACAGGATTCTTGAGCTAATGGATAGGGAATATACCTTGGAGGAATATGCCAAAGTTGTCAAATACATCGTAGAAAAAAGGGAGTTGACGTCCATCGGAACAGATGTGATTGTCGGTTTTCCTACGGAAACGGACGAGGACTTTGAAAGAACCTACGAGTTTGTAAAAAGCCTTCCTATAGCCTATATGCATGTATTCCCTTACTCCGACAGACCGTTTACCAAAGCAAGCAAGCTAAAACCGAAAGTCCCCGAAAGAGAGAAAAAGGAGAGAGCAAAGCTCCTAAAAGAGCTTGACGAGGAAAAGAGAAAAAAGTTTTACGAAAAAAATAGGGGAAAGACGCTCAGGGCAATCGTCGTAGAAGAAAACAGACTCCTCACCGAGAACTACATAGACCTCAGAAAGGAAGGTTATAAAAACTTAGGAGAGCTTGTAAAGGTAAATATTTAAGAACCGCCCCGAAGGGGCGGTATCTGAAATTATTTTTTCTTAACCCAAGAAATTGGTCCATAGTAAATTTCAGAAGAGGCTATGCCTATGTTTTCGGAAAGGGAGGGGTGGGAATACATAGTTTTTGACGCAAACTCCACGGTCTTTCCATCCCTAATCATATGAACTACTTGGTGAATGAGCTCTCCCGCGTGGGGACCCACTATATGGCATCCTAAGATTTCTCCCGTCTCGTCGTCCGCTACGATTCTGACAAAACCTTCGTTTTCTCCGTCATCCATGGCCTTGGGATTGGATACGAAGGAAGCTACCCCTACCCTCACTTCGATATCTTCGTCCTCTGCCTGCTCCTCCGTGAGTCCTACGGAAGCCACCTCTAATGCGGAGTATATAATCTTTGGAATTATCCTGTCGTTTCTCTTCCAGTCCCTCTCTCCCAGCATATGGGCTATCGCTATTTTCCCTTCGTACATTGCCTTGTGGGCAAGCATTAAGGGGGATGTTATGTCTCCGCAAGCGTAGATGTTTGGAACATTTGTCTGAGAATATTCGTTTACCTTTACAAATCCTCTCTCGTCCAGCTCAATACCAAGCTCCTCAAGACCTATCCCGTGAGTATTGGGCTTTCTTCCAACTCCGAGGAGAATAAAGTCCGCCTCAACCTCCGTCCCGTCGGTGAGTTTCGCCTTCACACCGTTGTCAGTTTTTTCCCAGCTTTCTACCGAGGTTCTTGTCCTTATGTCTACTCCCAGCTCCCTTAACTTCCTTCCAAGATACCTCCCGCTGTCCTCAGGAATGTCAGGGGAAGGAAGAACTCTGTCTTTTATCTCAACGAGGACGACCTCACTTCCGTATTTTCTAAAAATGTAGGCAAACTCAACTCCTACCGCTCCGCCGCCCACTATAAGAAGCTTCTTAGGAATGTAATCTACCTCCCAAATCTGGTCCGTATCCACAACGTATTTTCCGTCGGGAACGAGATTACCTATAGCGGTGGGCTTAGAGCCTGTGGCTACGAGGATATACTTCGTCTTTATCGTTTCCTCCGCACCCTCAACGAAAACTGTATTGGGATCCTTGATAACTCCCCTTCCGTAGATTATCGGTATTCTAAGCTGCTGGGCGAACTTCTTGAAATTTTCCCTTATAGTTACGACTACATCTTCCCTTCCCTGCATAAGCTTCTTGTAGTCAAGGTCGTATCCCTTGGGCAGAATTCCGTATTTTTCCATCTTTTCAAACTTGTCAAGCAGGTACGCCCCGTGTCTCATATATTTGGAAGGGATACATCCCCTGTTTAGGCAGTTTCCTCCCACAGTCTCAGGAGAAAGCTCAACAAAAGCTACCTTCATTCCCCTCCTGAAGGCGTACAATCCCGCTTCGTATCCTCCGCTTCCCGCACCCAAGATGACGACGTCAACCTCTAAAGCCATTAACCCCCTCCTTATTAGGAGTTTTTCTTATATTAGCATTTTATGGGCATCCTATGGGAGTTATACAAGGGGAAAGACTTTGATGTAAAGCCAACCTTAGAGAGAATTAGGAGAGCCTGTGAATATTTGGGAAACCCCCAGAACAAATACCCATCCATACTTGTAGGAGGAACTAACGGCAAGGGCTCAACTTGTGCCTTTACGGAATCTATACTCAGAAAACACGGATTGAAAACCGGGTGGTTCATATCTCCTCATCTAATAAGTGAAAACGAACGATGGCGTATAAACGCAAAGGAGATATCTGAAGAAAAACTAAAGTACTACGTTAAAGAACTAAAGCCTTTATTTGAAAAATTTGAACTGACCTACTTTGAGGCGGCTACACTGATTGCGGTTAAATACTTTGCCGACGAGGAAGTGGACGTAGCAGTATTCGAAGTGGGAATGGGGGGAAGATGGGATGCAACTAAGGTTTCAAACCCTAAGGTTGTTGCCATAACCAACGTTGAAAGAGACCACACCCGCTGGCTCGGAAAAAACGTATACGAAATAGCGGAAGACAAACTGCATCTATATAGGGAAGGAGTGCCCCTCGTCCTAGGTTCTGCAAAATTCCCCCTGTACGCGAAAGCGAGGGAGATGAACCTAAAAAATCTTATAGTAGCTGGTTTGGACTACGAGTATTACGGAGAGGTAAATAGAGAGGGTACTACGCTAAAGTATTACTCTTACAAAGATATATCTTTCCGGAATATTAAACTCTCGCTTTTCGGAAAGTGGCAGATAGACAACGCCTCAAATGCTATAACTCTATCTAAAGAATTTATGGGTTTTTTGAAAGAAAAAAAAGTAAAAGAAGCCTTGCAAACCGCGAAGTGGGAAGGAAGAATGGAGATTTTAAGAAGTAAGCCTTTACTTATGATTGATGCTTCCCATAATCCTTATGCAGTAGCGAAGGTTATAAAGGAAGTTAAGAAACACTTTCCTGAGATAAGAATCGCTTTTTCGGGTTTGGTTGGAAAGGAGTGGCAATTATCCTTAGAGATTATTTCCCGATATTTCCGTGAAATTTTTATAATCCCTATTAATTACTATAGGGCTGAAAACCCTCGAAATATTATGAATTATGCAAAGAAACTCGGATTAAAAGTTGATATAATTTCTTCAGAAAAAGCTGTAAATTTTCAAAAGGACATCCTAATCCTTGGTTCTATATACCTTATAAGTGATATAAAAAAATGTTATAGCCAAACCTTTACAACCTTGGTATAAAATAAAAATTGTTTTAAAAATGTATTTAATCTATAGGACTCCTATTTTTTCAAAGGAAGAACAGATATTCGGCTACGAAATATTTGCAAAAACAAAATGGTCATGTTTTTTTTTATCTACACCTTTAGAAACACAATTAAATAGTCTTATAAATTTTCTTATAGAAGAAAGCATTACTACTCTTTTTAAGAATAAAAAAGTCATAATTCCTATAAACTA
>WFPV01000220.1 GCA_015487405.1 Aquifex sp.
ATGTTGTTGCAGGAGCTAATTTTATGCTTGGGAAAATTATTTCTCAGATATCAGATAATAGCATTTTCTATGGTTCTTTTCCTGGAAGTAAATATAAGGAAAAACTGGTAGTGTAATTTCCGCAGAAAAATTAAATTGCGGGACATAGCGGGACATATTTTGACATAACGGGACAGACTTGAAAATCAATAACTTTAAAAATTTCTTACTCTCAGGTCATAAACCAATTTAAATTTTTTGCGGAAAATTTAAATTTTTTGTGGAAAAAGCTATTCGCTCAAAAACGGGTTAACTAACTTTTTAAATATAAGTTGCGGAAACTCCTTCTTTACTTCTTCATAAGCTCTTTTGAAATACCCCCTCGGTTCTATTTCTATCTCTTTAGCAGTCATGTAAAACTTCATAACTACTCTGCCGTTTGAAACTACGTAAGCCATTATTCCATATTTAACGTTTCCTTCCTTGTCCTTTACTTTCGTTTTCTGGTAAACGAGTTTCCCTCCCACCGAGGATATAGCTTCTCTAACTCCTCCGTATTTTGCTACAAGTTCTTTCGTTTTCCTGTCCGCAGGTATCATTAAAACCTTCGCTTTTCTCGGCTTTATCTTCGCCCCGAATTCTAATGGTGCTGCATATATCATGTTCGTTCCTACCTGTCCTTTTAACTCCGATTTGTCTATCCTTACTTGTATAGACCTTCTCAGTGTCCCGGTTTCTACCGGTGCATACTTTATTGCTTTACTCCGAACTTTTATACACGCATTCGCTACGTCTTCTATTAGCTCTTTCTTTAAATATTCCTCTGCTTCTTTTAATGCTTTTATGAATTTATCAAAATCTTTCATTGGGAACTTACTTCAATGTCTACTTGGATAACTTGAGTTTCTACTACTTCCGGAAACTTTGCTGTTATCTGAGCTTCCCAAGTTCTCAGTCCGAGTTTCTTAAACTCGTCCCTTTCCGAGAGGGCAAAAGGGCTGTAAAAGAGTTTTACGTTCACTCCGTTTAGTGTTATTAGTGTTCTCTTTTTAAGATACTCATCTAATGTTCTGAAGTCAGGAATTTTGTTTACGTAAAACAACAAAATTGTTAATTCTGTATCCGCAACTTTCCATAGGGTTCTATCCTGTAGTTTTTTGTATAACTTCATTCTTACGGGCTTTTGTTTTATTTCATACCTGTAAACAAGTGCGGGAGGGTTAAACTTCTCCGGGGTGTTCCACTCGTATGTGTTTTGTATAAATCCTTTAATTTCCTGAATTATTTGACTTAAAACGCTTTCTGTATTCATCGGTAAATCTCCTTAACTCTTCTTTGCATCTGTAGTATTCCGCAAGTATTACTACTTGCTCAAAACTTATCTTTCCTCCCACTGCTATTATGTGGCCTCTTTCTATCCTGTATCTTATGCTTCTCTCATCTACTCCCAATAGCTTCGCTACCTGTGATGGAGAGTAAAACTCTTTTACTTCTCCGAAAAGCTTTAAGCTTCTTTCCTTAACAAAACTTTCGTAGTCAAACCACGTAGGTGTTGAGAGAAGTCTTGAGAGTTCACACTTTATCTTTCTCATTTCTTTTAAAAGGTTCTCTATTTTTTGTTTTTTCACTCTGTAATCTATAAGATACTCACTCATTCCACAGCCTCGTGAGGTATTTTGAAATAATGTCAATTTTTAGGGGCTCTGGTTTTGTTTGGCTTTTTTCAAGTCCCTGAACTGCCATTTCCAACGCATCAGGAAGGTCGTCGTGGTCTCCCTTTGGAAACATAAGAAGCTGGTCAATGAGTAGTGTCTGGTTTTCTTTGAAAAGAATAAAACCGTTTTCCACTAAGGGAGCAAGTCTGTATATCCTTTCCACTTTTGCAAGTTTGTGTTTTACTCCTTTTATGGGAAGGTGCACTCCCTCTTTTGAGGCTTTCTCCATTATTACCTTTTTATAGATTTCCTGAAATGCTATCTCTTCAAATATGATAACCTTCGGTGTCCATCTTTTGTATGCCGAGATAATGTCCTGAGTAAACCTTTCGGGGGAAATCTTCTTTCCGTAAGTTTCAAGAACGTATATCTTTCCTGTTTCTTTGTCTTTTCCTATTATAATGTAAGCACTGTAATCTCCGTGCTGTTTTCCGGTTGCGGGGTCTACTCCCATCGTGATTATTAGTGGTTGCAACAGCTACCCTAAAATGTAGACAAAAGCGGAAGAATATAGTAAAAGGTAGCTGTTGCTTTAGGGACTCCGCTTAGATTGTGTCCCCCACTTGAGGGACTTTTCAGCGAAGTCCCAACCCGCACCACAGGGCGGGATTCCCCACCTCCATTTAGGAGATGGGACAGGTATAGAAAGTGTTGATTAAATACCGCATTCACATCACCATTCACTATATATCCACACTTCTTGCAGTAAAACAACGCTTTTGAACCCGAGGGAGAGAACCTCTCTCCCTCAGACCCGCACCTGCTACATCTCTTTGACGTATAGCTCGGATACACAAATTCTATTCCAAATCCTTCCTCTACACTTATCTCCTTTACCCTTTCTTGAATCTTCCTCCTCATCCAGAAATTTATCTTCCTGTTTAATCTCTTACTCCTCCTCTTATCTCCTCTTAATCCTTTTAACTTCTCAAATACTACTACAGTCTCTCCTCTTTCTGAAAATTCTTTCGCTATATTGCTTATCTCCCTCGCTACCTTGAGTGCTATATCCCTGTTTATGTTATTTACCTTCTCCCATAGTTTCTTGTTATCCCCTTTCCTCGGACTCCTCCCCGTCTGTTTTTGTCTCCTTCTTATCTCTTCTATCAAATAATCCCTCTTGTATATAAGTCTCAAAAGCTCTCCGTTTATAAACTTTATCCCGTATAACCTGCTTTCCCTTCTTTTCCAATCTATTTCAAATATCCCTACACACGCTAAATTCCTCTGAATATTTAAGTCTACGTTTATCACATACTTCGGTTTCCTTATTTTCTTCTCTTTTACCGCTTTTTGCAACGTAATTGCTATATAGTAATCCTTCCCTCTCTTTATCAGTCTTGCACTCTTTAGCGGTTTGTAACCTTTCTCTAAAAATTCGTATAATCTTTTGTATACCTTCACAGGATAATTCTTCCATTCCCATTTTCCTCCCTCGTTTAGCACCTTAATCCTTACAAAATGAAACTCTTTCTTTTCCCTTATCCACAAGTCTTTTAGCTCCACCAGGGTGCTGTAAAGTTGAGGACTGTAGCTCTTAGGATTCGGATATGAAGGTTTTGAATGTCCAAGCTCTTTTCCTTCCTCATACCAGTTTTTTAAGTTTGATACGTAGCTTGATACCATTCCTATCGCTTGATTTATTGCACTCCTTCTTATATCTACTCTCACACTAAAAGGTATCGGATAGGGAGGATTTGGATGTGCAGGTGTTGAAATAGTCAATTCTTCAAGCAAGTTGAGTGCCCAGTTGCTTTTTTTACCTGATTTTCCTTCTTTCTTCTTTCTTGCTAAAGATACTATCCTGTATATTCCTGCTTTCTTGATGACGTCAAGGTAAAAATCAAGCGTATTAGCGTAAAGCTCTATAACTCTATCAAGACATTTCTTTTTTCCTTCGTTCGGTTCGTAAACTTTAAGAAGAACTGTTTTCGTGATTACCTTCATCTTGCAAAATTTCTTTAACTTTTTTGAATTTCTGACTTCTTGCACCGTATATTCTTGCAGTAAAGGATGTGATTATCGTTATTAAATCTTCAACGAGTTCTTCCATTTTATCTTTACTCATTTTCTTTTCAACAATTATAAGCTCGGTTCCGTATTCTTTCAGAAGTGCTTTGATGTATTCAAGACCGAATCTTGTTAACCTGTCGTGAAATTCAACTATCAGGTATGGTATTCCTTCTTGTTTTATGAATTCCATCATTTTCCAGAAGTTTTTTCTTTTATCGTTTATTCCACTTGCGGTATCTTTGAAAACCTTTACAACTTCATAGTTATTTTCTTTAGCCCACTTGAGTAATCTTTCTATTTGTCTTTCAAGGTTTCCATCTTTGTCTTGCTTTTGGGAACTAACTCTTGCATAGATTACAGCTCTCCTGTCATTTGTCATTTGTCTTAGCAATCTTTTTACTTCAGAGAGTGGAATTCTTCTTCTTCCCTTAGGAGTTCTTACCGTTTTTATAAGCCCCTGTTTATCCCACCTTTGGATTGTCCTTGTTGAAACCCCTAAAAGTTTTCCTGCTTCTTTCGGAGATAATAATTCTTCATTCATTTCTTGGGATGAATTTACGTGTTCTATCCTATTGTGTCAAGTGTCTACTTATGTCTATATTTTTATAACCTCCTTTGCCATCAATTATGAACGGTTGTTTTATTCCTTCTATCACTATCGCAAAGAAGTTTGAAGAATTAGGGTCTAATACCATTACTCTTTCGTTTTTAAGCAGGTTTGGTTTGATTTTGAGGCTTCTCGTAGATTATGTGCAGTTCAAA
>WFPV01000221.1 GCA_015487405.1 Aquifex sp.
AGAGTCAATAGAAACGAAGCTTTGCATTCCAAGCTAAGGGACAAGTTAGCAGCATTTAAGCGAAGGACTAAAGCCTTCTTCCGGTCTTTTCGCTCTCTCCATTATGCTCTCGCTCTTTTTACCTACTATCATCTATTTGGGTAAGAACCTCCCCAAGGTGCTTATTCCTTATAAACGAGCTTTTAGCTTAGAATAAGTCCTATGGATATCCTAAAGGGGCTAATAAAAAAGAACGGCTCAAAAATACTTCTCATTGTTCTTGATGGACTCGGCGGACTTCCCGTAAAAGATGGAAGAACTGAGCTTGAGCTTGCGAGAACACCGAATTTAGATGAGCTCGTTAAAAAATCTGCAACAGGAATGCACGTTCCTGTAGATTACGGCATAACTCCCGGGAGCGGACCCGGACATCTCGGACTGTTCGGATACGACCCAGTTAGGTATCAAATTGGAAGGGGAATATTGGAAGCCTTAGGCTTGGGGATGGAGGTAAAAGATACCGACATAGCGGTTAGGGGGAACTACGCCACCGTTAGGTACGAAAATGGAACTCCCGTAGTTGTTGATAGAAGGGCTGGACGGATACCTACGGAGGAAAACAGAAGGATAACCCAAAAACTTCAGGAAAGTATAAAGGAGATTGACGGAGTTCAAATAATCCTAAAGCCCGGTATGGAACACAGGTTTGCCGTAATCTTCAGATTCCCTGAGCCCCTACCTCCGGGAAGCGACGAGATTAACGATACGGACCCCCAAGAGGTGGGAAAGACTCCCCTCAAAGCTCAGGGAAAGAATCCCAACGCCGAAAAGGTCGCAGAGATTGTAAACAAGTTTGTGGAAAGAGCTGCACAAATTCTAAAGGATGAGCCGAAGGCTAATTATATACTCCTCAGGGGATTTTCACAAAAACCCGATATTCCCACTATGGAGGAACGCTTCGGAGTAAAGCCTTGCTGTATAGCGGTTTATCCGATGTATAAAGGGCTTGCAAGCCTTGTGGGAATGGACATTATAGAGTTTAACGGAAACACCGTTCAGGATGAGATAGAAACCTTAAAAAGAGTGTGGAACGAGTATGACTTTTTCTTCGTCCACATTAAGAAAACTGACAGCTACGGAGAGGACGGAAACTACGAAGGAAAGATAAGTGTTATTGAGGATTTTGATAAACATCTTCCCCAGTTTCTGGAGCTGAAGCCAGACGTGTTGGCCATCACCGGGGACCACTCCACACCTTCAATAATAAAGGGACACTCCTGGCATCCTGTTCCCCTGCTCATTCATTCGCCTTACGTTCTTGGTGGAACCTCGGAAAGATTTACCGAACGGGAATGCCTCAAAGGCGAGCTGGGTATTATTCCTGCTCAGAAGATTATGCAACTGCTTCTTGCAAACGCGGGAAGGCTCAAAAAATTCGGGGCTTGAAGATGAAAGAGATTAGGGGAAAGAAACTAAAGCTCCTTATAAAGGAAGAGGACATAAAACGCAGAGTTAGGGAGCTTGCCAAGGAGATAGAAGCAAGCTTAGAAGGAGATGAGCCCCCAATATTTGTCGGTCTCCTCAAGGGGGCTTTCATCTTTCTATCCGACCTCGTTAGAGCTATGGATAGGTTCGTTTTTGTGGACTTTATGTGGGTCTCCAGCTACGGGCAGGCTATGGAGAGTAGTGGGAACATAAAAATCCTTAAGGATATAGAGAGCGATATAGAGGAAAGAGAAGTCATTCTCGTTGACGATATTCTGGATACCGGTCTTACTCTTAAAGAGATTTATGAATTTTTAAAAATGAAGAATCCCAAAACTCTGAAAACCTGCGTTTTTCTGGATAAAAAAGAGCGCAGAAAGGTTCCCTTTGAAGCGGATTTCGTAGGATTTGAGGTTCCGAGCAAGTTTCTTGTAGGATACGGACTTGACTGGGGAGAATACGGGAGGAATCTGCCGGAGATTTATGTGGTAGAAGACTAATGCTCGTGCCCGTGATGATGGTGATGGTGATGATGAAACTCTACTTTTCCGTGGTATAAAGGACACTGTTCTACACAGGCGTATCCCTCCCTTTCCAACTGAACGGTTGTGTGTTTTATTCCATACTTGTGGGCTATCTCTTCAACGTTTTTTAGGATGTTGTTACATATGCTCGTGTCCTCTATGACTATGTGAACCGTTAAAATTTCCGTTCCGGGAGTTATGGACCAGACGTGGAGGTCGTGAACGTCCTTTACGCCTTCTAAGGATAGCAGTTCTTTTTCAAGTTCTTCCGTATTTATGTGGGATGGAGCTATCTCTAAGAGAACGTTGAGGGCTTCCTTTATGACGTTGTAGGCTGAAGGAAGAATAAGGAGTGCCACCGCAACGCTGAGAATTGGGTCCGCAATGTAAAGCTTCCATCCCAGGATTGCTATACCTGCGATTATAGCCGCAATAGAGCCGAGTGTATCGGTTACCACGTGAAGCAGTGCCGCCTTCACGTTTATATTTTCCTCTGAATGTTTAAAGAGAACGTAGCCCACAACGAGGTTAACTATTAAACCGAGAGTTGCGATAATAAGCATCTGAGCCCCGAGGACGGGCTCGGGATTTTGAAACCTTTGTAGTGCCTCATAAATTATGTATCCTACGAGCCCCAGAAGGAAAACACCGTTTACAAGTGCTGCGAGGACTTCAAGTCTGTAAAGACCGTAGGTCATTCTCTTGTTCTTAACCTTTAAAACCAGATACTGGGCGAGCAGTGCTATGGAAAGGGAGATAGCGTCCGTGAGCATGTGTCCTGCATCGGACAGGAGCGCGAGGCTGTTCGTCAGAATCCCGCCGATAAACTCAACGAATGCAAATCCGAAGATTACTAAAAAACTGAAAAGTAGAATCTTGAAACTCTTTTCTCGGTTCATCAAGAATGATTTTACGCCCTTCGGGCGTCCTATACCTGAGTTAAAGCAGGTTAAGAAATTCCTAGGGCTCTGCCCATCGTTTTCAGAACACGCTCGTATATTTTTGCGGCTGCAAGAACGTCGTAGAAGTTGTAAAGGGCAATCTCCTTAAACTTTCCATCTTCAAACTTTTCCTTCACCTCATCTCCGTTCATTATCTTTTTGGGCGTGTTTATTCCGAGCCTTCTACAGATAAAGTCAAGGGTGTATAGTCTTCCCGCTCCGTGAAAAGAGATGAGCTCCAGCAAATCCAAGTGGTTGTTGTAGTCGTAGCGACTGCCCATTAAGTTCCTCGTAACTTCCACATCCAGTATCAGGGACTTGAGCATCAAGAAGTGGGCGTCAAATCCTCTCCCATTGAAGCTAATGATACGCTTCGCGTCCTTTATATGCTTCCAGAATATCTGGAGCAAAGCCTTTTCAGCCCTTTCTATGTTGTTACCGATAGGTATACCAAAGAACTTCACTGTTATACCTTCTATCTTCTCTTCCTTTTGACTATCATCGTCTGCAAGATAGAGTATGTAGGCACATTTATCTTCGTAAACGAGCATCCCGAGACTAATGAGGTGGGCGGTGAAAGCCCAGAGACTCATCCTCTTTTTTATTTCTTCCTTTTGTTCTTCTGTGTCAGCACTTCTCAGTATGTAGGATAGTTCCTCGTCTGAAAGTTTCTCCTCGTTTAAAGGTATCGTCTCTATATCTATAATTACGGTTTTGTTCTTAAACATCCTCCCTCTACTCAGTTATTATCTTACAATCCACTATAAGATGGATTTATACAGGAACTTATTGAAAAATGTAATTAGCAGTTTTATAAATAGAAACAGGAGGGGCATTAGGGCAGAGACAGTTATTATTCTTGCCTCCGTATTAGGAGGCAGAGATAACTATAATTCTTGCCCTGTGTCCCTCCACCTTCCTAAACTCAAAAAATCTAAAAAAAGAAGGAGGGAAAAACCATGTCCAAAATCTGGGGAATAGACGTTTCTAAAAATTTTATTGTAGCCTTTGACGGTGAAAAAGTCTATAAGATTTCTAACGATGAGCTTGGGCTTCTTAATGAACTCTTTAAACCTAACGACATAGCGGTAATGGAACAAACAGGCGCTTACGGTGTCAGATATGCGGAAATCCTATCCTCCCTCGGTTGTAAAGTCTTATTTGCAGACGGAAAAGAATTCAAAGCTTTTAGGCACGGCAATATAAGAAAGAAAAGCGACACCTTAGACGCTAAATATCTAAGACAGTTCTTTTTAGACCCTCAAAAACGCAGACACTGTTATGAATACAACCCTCGTATGGTTTACACAAGAGCCTTAGTCCGCCAGCACATACGCAATAAAAAAGACCTCGTGATGCACATGAACCGCCTAAAACAATACCTCGCTGTAATCTTTCCCGAAAAAGAATACTACGACCTTCCTAAAAACAGATTTTTAAAAGCCTTAGACCAAATAGAAGTAGAGCTTTATAATTCAATACATCCCTTTACGGACCTTGCACTTTCAGAACTCCGCAAACTCAGAGAAGCTTATAATGCCTTAAAACAAATAGAAAAAGAACTAAGCAATATAGCCCAAAACCACCCTGACTATGAAATCCTAAAAACCTTTCCCCACCTTAGCGACATCACAATAGCCACGCTGATAGCCTACTATTGGGACATAAACAGATTTAACAATGTGGACGCATTTATCGGATACACACTCATGGGAGTAAAATACGAGCAATCAGGACAAAAGAAAGATGCAAAAACAGACAAAGCAAGAACGGAAATAAAAGGAAACTTCTATATGGTATTCATGCAAGCACATAAACAGAATAGTCCACTAAGACCTCTTACGGAGCTTGTTCAATTTCTTTGTTCAGGGAGAGGAAGCTATAAGAAAAGATACATAAAATTTTTAGACTTTCTCTTTAGGCTAATATACATAGCACTCAAGGAAAGAACGGATTTCAAAACCACTCTAAAACGTAGGATTTATAACATAGAAACAGATTTTCAACTAAAGCGACTAAAGAACCAATATACAAAGGAACTTATACAAATACAAAGGAGTCTAACAACGCATTTTGAAATATTAAGGCTTGCAGAGTGTAAAGATATTTCTTCCCCTTCTTCCAAAGAAGGGGAGAGTGTCAAGTTTATTTCTAAAGCAAGCCATAACATAGAGGAGGGAGCAAATGAAAGTAAAACCGAGGATAGTTCTAACAAAGGGGGATGTAATAACAAGGATAGCGGAGGAAACAGGACACAAAAAGAATACTGTCAAGGAGATACTGAACATCTTTCTACGAATAGTGAAAGAGGAAGTAGGCAGGGGAAACGCCGTAGAACTTAGAGGATTTGGAAGATTTGAAAAACATATACGGAGGTATAACACGCCTAAGGGAGTAGGAACGGTAGAGTCAATGAGGTTAAGGAGCTTTGTGAGGTATAACGATGAACAAACAAAAGATTAAAGAAGTTTTAGGGCTTCCTAATGATGCAAAGGTAAAGGGAATCATTTACAGACGAGTAAAAAGAAACTCGGATAAGAAGTATCCCGCTGTAGTCTATGAACACGAGGGCAAACAACACATAAAGCACTTAAACCGAAAGCTAAGGGAAGAGTTAGGGCTTGAGGTATCTAACCGAGTATCTAACCAGTTAGATACAGTATCTAACTCTCACGTATCTAACTCGGTATCTAACCATGGCGAAGTATCTAACCAAGTATCTAACCAGTATC
>WFPV01000222.1 GCA_015487405.1 Aquifex sp.
GTATTGAAGCCAAAGAGGTTAAGGGGATTTTTTAAGCTGAAAGGGAGTAGCTTCGCTATACCCCTGTATGGGGGTATAGGTAGGAGTAGGGGGGATGTGAACCTGCCTGTGGTGGTAAGGTACCCCAAAGAGGGTGTAAACCCACCCGAAGCCTCGCATCTTTGATGCGGGGTAGTTCACTTCACAAACTCCTTCTCCCTCACCCTGGGGTCTATGTAGGCAAGCAGCAGGTCTGCTATCAAGTTTCCTAAAAGGAGCATTATGGTTCCTATGTATAGTCCCCCCATAACGAGGAACAAGTCCTGCGAAAGGACTGCGTTAAGCATGAGCATCCCCATACCCGGCCAACCTACGATTATCTCTATTAACGCTGCTCCAGAGATGAGTCCCGCAATCTCGTAGCCTATAAGTGTGGTGAAGGGGTTCATGGCATTCTTTAGGACGTGTTTGACCAAAGTAAAGGTTCCTACCCCTTTTGCTCTTAGCATAGTAACCATAGGGCTGTGAAGAACCTCCAGAACGGAGCTTCTGGTAAGCCTAATCAGTCCCGCTAAGGAGACGAGGGCTATGGAAAGAGAAGGAATTATTAGGTGTTTCAGAATGTCCATAATCTTTTCTAAAGTAGTAAGCTTTTCAAAGTTCGGACTCTGAATACCTCCCACTGGAAGAATGCCGGTCTTTGCGGCAAAGAACAGGAATATAAAGGCTAAGAAGAAAGAAGGTACCGACATAAAGGTGTAAGCGTAAGCCTGAACGAGTTTATCGAACCAGGAGCCTTCCTTGAAGGCTGCCAGGGTTCCTATGGGAATCGCGAGAAGCCAGGCAATTAGTGCGGAACTGACTGTAAGCAGCAAAGTGTTGGGAATTCTTTCCAAGATTAGATCCAATACCGGTGCATGGTACTGAAAGGAGTAGCCGAGGTCAAAGAGGAGAGCATTTTTTAACCACCTTAGGTATTGGATTATTACCGGCTGGTCTAAGCCGTATAGATGCTTTAACCTTTCTATGGTCTCGGGGGAGATTTGGGGATTTAGTCTTAGCTGGTCGAGATAATCTCCCGGAGCTAGTTTGATTATGAGAAAGGATAGGAAAGTAACCCCGATAAGTGTTATAAAAGCTTGAAAAAGCCTATAAAGGAGATACTTAAACATTCAGAAGTAGTTGGCTATGTAATACTTAGTTTCAGAAAAGTACCTTTCTATCTCGTCTTTATGTTTTTCCTTCACGTACTTCACCACTTTATAGTCGTCCCAGTAACCTATTATGGGAATCCAGTCGGGAATTCTGTCCTTCTTTTCTACGAAGTACCAAAGGGCCGCCATGAAGTCTTCACGGGCTTCGGGCTTCAAATCAAAGTTCGGGTCAGATAGAATCCTGTAAAGAAGTTTAACGTCAAGCAAGAGGTTTCTAACGTATTCCATAGTGGGAGGAACTTCCGAGAGTTTCTTCTTGAAAGCTTTACTCAATTTATTGAAATCGTTATACAGGTAGCCTTTAAACTGTGCGAGCCTTTCCTCCATATTAAGATTATATACATGTCAAAGATAGTGAAGGTAAAGGGAAGAGAGGTCTTAGACAGCAGGGGAAATCCCACCGTTGAGGTTGAGGTTCATTTGGAAAGCGGTGCAGTGGGAAGGGCTATTGTCCCGAGCGGTGCCTCCACCGGAGAGCGGGAAGCTTTAGAGCTCAGGGATGGAGACCCCAAGAGATACCTCGGTAAAGGAGTCTTAAAGGCTGTAGATAATGTAAACAGCGTAATAGCTAAGGCTCTCATAGGACTTGAGCCTTACAACCAGAGGGAGATAGACAAGATTCTCATTGAGCTGGATGGAACGGAAAACAAGAGCAGACTCGGAGCAAACGCGATATTAGGAACGAGCATGGCCGTAGCACGTGCCGCGGCAAGCGAGCTGGGAATCCCCCTATACCAATACCTTGGCGGAAAGTTCGGCTACAGGCTTCCCGTTCCATTGATGAATGTAATAAACGGTGGAGCTCACGCGGATAATCCCCTTGATATTCAGGAATTCATGATTGTTCCCGTGTGCGGTGGTAGTTTCAGAGAAGCTCTGAGAGCGGGAGTTGAGACCTTCCACAATCTGAAGAAAATTCTAAAAGAAAAAGGCTACTCCACCAACGTAGGAGACGAAGGAGGCTTCGCTCCCAACATCTCTTCCTCTGAAGAGGCCTTGGATACCCTTATGCAGGCTATAGAGAAAGCCGGCTACAAACCCGGTGAAGATATACTTCTGGCTTTAGATGTAGCATCCTCAGAGTTCTACGAAGGTGGATACTACCAATTTGAAGGAAAGAAAATGAACGCAGAAGATATGGTAGAGTTCTACAAAAAACTCACCGATAGGTATCCAATTATTTCCATAGAAGACCCTATGGGTGAGAACGACTGGGAAGGCTGGAAGCTCGTCACGAGGGAGCTCGGAGACAAGGTTCAGCTCGTAGGGGACGACCTATTTACCACAAATCCCAAGATACTCAGGAAGGGAATAGAGGAAGGCGTTGCTAACGCTATTCTCGTTAAACTGAACCAGATAGGAACGGTTTCCGAGACCTTAGATACTGTGATGCTCGCAAAGGAGAGAGGCTATTCGGCGATTATCTCCCACAGGAGTGGAGAAACTGAGGATACATTTATCTCTCACCTTGCGGTAGCTACGAATGCGGGACAGATAAAGACAGGCTCCGCTTCCAGAACGGACAGGATAGCTAAATACAACGAACTGCTTAGAATAGAGGAGGGACTGGGGGATGGGTCGGTCTTCTGGGGAAAAGAAGAGTTCTACAGATTCCTTCGTTAAAAACTTCCTGTACATTCTTCTCTTCGTTCTCCTTTTAAACACTTTTGCCAATCTTTTCCTCTCTAAACCTACGGTCTTTGACCTACTGCGGCTTAGGGTACTTGAGAAGGAATTGGACAAAAAGATTAAGGAGGAGCTAAATAAGAACCGTAGGCTTCAGAACATTTACGAGTTTATGAAAAGGAATCCGAGGGAGTTTAAAGAGATGTTCATAAGAGAGTACCTATTAAAAATAAGGAAGGGGGAAAGGATTCATCCACTTCCGGAAAACCTTCGGTAATCACTTTATAACGCTTAGAACCTCACTGCTCGTAGTTATTCCCTTCAGAATCTTGTCTATTCCGTCCTCGAGCATTGTTCTGAAGCCTTTCTTCCGTGCGAGCTTCCTAATCTCGTTGGCGTCCTGGGTTTGGTTTATGAGTTTTTTTAGTTCCTCGTCAAGTTCAAGAACCTCAAATATTCCTGTCCTTCCGCGGTATCCCGTTCCGAGACAGTGCTCACAACCCTTACCCCTGTAAAATACGAATCTCTCACTCTCAGGAAGTCCAAGCTCCCTCAATTCCTCCTTTGTGGGTTCGTAGGGCTCCTTACAGTGTTCGCACACCTTCCTCACGAGCCTTTGGGCTATTACCCCCTCCAAGGAAGAGGCTATAAGGAAAGGTTCTATTCCCATGTCCTTGAGTCTGGTGATAGCGGAGGGGGCATCGTTGGTGTGAAGGGTAGAGAGAACAAGGTGTCCCGTGAGAGCCGCCTGAACGGCAACCTCTGCAGTTTCCGGGTCTCTTATCTCTCCCACCATTATGATGTCGGGGTCTTGCCTTAAGATTGAACGCAGCCCTGCGGCGAAGGTCAGTCCCACCTTCGGGTTTACCTGTATCTGGCTGATGCCCTTTACTTGATACTCTACGGGGTCCTCTATGGTTATTATGTTCTTTTTAGGATTTTTAACGTGGAGGAGCATAGCGTACAGGGTGGTAGACTTTCCCGCACCGGTGGGTCCCGTTACGAGGACTATACCGTAAGGTCTCTGAGCCAACCTCTTTACCTTCTCCACATCCTCCTTTGAGAGTCCGAGTTCATTCAGGGTTAGGAGGCTCCCCGTTTTCTCAAGGAGCCTGAGAACCACCCTCTCCCCGTGGAGCGTTGGGACGGTGGATACCCTTATATCGTAATCTTTTGAACCTATCCTCACCCTTATCTTCCCATCCTGGGGAACGCGTTTCTCCGCAACGTTGAGCTTCGCCATAACCTTTATACGGGAAACAACCTCGTGATACAGGGAGTTGGGAATCTTCGTGTAGTCGTGGAGTACTCCATCCATCCTGATGCGAACTATGGTCTCATCCTCGTAAGGCTCAAAGTGAATGTCCGAAGCGGAAACGGAGGAAGCTTTTATGAGAACAGTGTTCACGAGCCTAACCGCTGGCGAGTCGTCCCTCTGAAATAGTATGTCTTCACTCTCTTCCTTGGTTTCCTCCTCCTCTACCTGCACGCTTTCAAGGGAGAGCTTTTCCTGTATCAGCTTTGCGTACTCCTCGGAGGAAACTACCTTCAGTCTAACGTTCTTACCTTTCAGAAAGCGGAGCTCCTCCACCCTGAAGGGGTCGTAACCTTCCGGTACTACAACGAGAAGCTCTCTCTCTTCTTCGTACTCGATTATGTAGTCCAAACTACTCAATTCGGACATTTATCTCCTCCTTCTTTCCTCCTCTGATAAGTACTACTTTTAAATTTGGCTCGTTTCTGAGCATCTGTAAAATCCTGAAGGCGTCCTCACCACTCGTTATGGTCATGTTGTTTATAGAGACGAGTATATCCCCCCTCCTTATACCGAGTCTGTGGAAGATACTTCCGGGTTTTACCCACTCAAAGATAAACCCTTCCGTTTTTCCCCCCTTCACGTAGGGGACAAGCCGTATCTGGGTGAACATCTTCGCAGGGTCCTTCGTTATGGCTTCCACCTCCCTCCTGCTTATCACTACCTCTTTAGAGTAGGTCCTTTGAGGGAGAGATACCCTTCGGGTGGTGATTCCTCCCTTCCCCTTTCGGGGTTTGAACTCTAAAAAGTACTCTTTTCCCCCGGTGGAGAGGAGAACTCCGTTTGGGAGAACTTTTTTAAGGGTATAACCCTTTATGCTTTCTCCTTCCTCTACGAACTTCTCTTTTCCATTCCCGAACACCGCCCCTCTCAACTTTTCAGAAAGGATTATTCCCTTCAGGTTCAGGTCGGTGGGAGCCGGTAGGGCTTCTTGTTTTGTTATGCTCACAGGTTCTTTTCTTTCTTCCCCTTCAAAGAACTTAATTATTAATTTCTCAACTTCCGCGGGATTAACACTTTCCCTTTTTTTCTCCACTTTCGGGACGAACCTTACGTTGAGTGCTTCCCTGAGCGTAAGGAAAAATAGGAGAGAACTCAGAACTGCAGAGAGTACGAAAGCCACTCCGAAGGAGTATATAAGAATCATTTAATTAAAAGTTTATTACCTTCGGTTTTGGAAATCCGTTAAAGTTGGAGGCGTAAACCGTGGTGTAGGCTCCCGCGGAGAGAATGTAGAGGTAATCCCCTACCTCCGGTTCCGGGAGAAAGACTCCCTTTGCTACAACGTCCATGCTGTCGCAGGATACTCCTCCTACGGTCCACTCCTTTAGCTCTCCTTCACGCTCCAAGTAAAAGGGGTAACGGATTCCTCCGAGGGCTTCAGCAAGACCGTTAAAAACTCCCGTGTCTATGTACAACCAGTTCTCTCCTCCCCTTTCCGCCTTCCCTATCACGCGGGTAATCATTAAACCTTGGTCCCCCACAATTCCCCTCCCGGGCTCAATCTGAAGCTCGTAGGGCTGAATAGGAAAGTATTTCCTGAGGAGTCCTTTCACGTAGTAAGCTATGTCTTCGACCCTCAGAGATTCGTAATTGTACCTTACGGGAATTCCCCCGCCTATGTTCAACATCTGGAGTTTCAGACCTTTCGCTCTTGCTCTCTCCCAAAGCTCCGCAGAAAGCTTTATGGCTATGAACCAGTTTCTGAGGTTGTTACACTGGGAACCCACGTGGAAGGTTATGCCGTAGGTGATAAGTCCCTTGCTGTTTGCGTACTCCAGGATTTCCAAGGCTTTATCCACGCTCACACCGAACTTCCTCGAGAGGGGCCAGTCGCTCCCCTCGTTTGGAACCGCGAGCCTCACGTAAACCTTCGAACGGGGAGCTATACGAGCAATTTTGTCCACCTCGGCGAAGCTATCTATAGCGAAGGTTCTCATTCCCACAGAATAGGCAAAATCTATAAACTCGGGGGGCTTTACGGGATTGCTTGAAATAATTTTCTCCACCCTCGCTCCCGCGGAGAGAACCCTCTTTAGTTCCTCCGTTGAAGCGACCTCAAAGCCCGAACCCACCTCGGCGAGAGTTTTAATTACTCCTTCGTCGTCGTTCGCCTTAACTGCGTAGTAAACGTTAAACTCCGAAAAGTTGTACTTCACTTGAAGGTATTTCTTTCTAACCCCCTCTAAATCCATAAGGAGGACCGGCGTTTCCGAAGGTTTCAATAACTTTTCTATTCTTCCTCTGCGTTCCTCTACAAACTCTTTGAAGTATTTTTTCGCGAAGTTAAAACGGACCTCTCCGAGATTCGCGGTATTCTTGACCATTTAAAATAATTTAGTTAAGTATGAGAATTTTATTACTCTTACTTTTGATTTCCTTTTCCTTTTCAAAAACCATCACCTACGGTGTTAAGGTTCTATGGTTTGAGGTGGGGGAAATAAAAATAACGCTGACGCAAAATAGGGCTGTAGCGGAGGGAAGGACCTACAAAAGCTTCGAATGGCTCTACAGATACAACTTCAGGTTCCTACAGGAAGGGAAGAAAATTTTCCTTTACGAGAGGGAGAAAGATAAAGAGAGAGTTTATGAGGGTCAGGAGGTCTACGAGAAGAAGCCCTGGATACCCGTGGTAGTAGAATACCTGAGAAGCGGAAAGGTCCAGGAAGGCGAGCTGTTTTCGGTGAAACGGGAAAAAGAAAAAGTTATTGTGATTCCTAAAAAAAGTAAAAAGGTAAAAAGGATTATCCTTTACGGAGGTAAGATTCCCAAAAAGATAAAAATTTACGGAAAGCTTACTATAACCTTAATACTGAAAGATGTTAAGGAAGATAAAGGAGCTGTTCAGGAGAGAAGGACTGGAACTCTCGGACGAGCAGGTCAAGAAGTTTGAGGTTTATCTGGAAGAACTCCTCAGGTGGAACAGGGTTCATAACCTTACTGCAATCACGGAGCCTGAAGAGATAATAAAGAGACACTTTATAGAGAGTGTAAGCCTCCACAGATGTTTTCAGGAGGCAGGCTTCGATTGGAAAGGTAAAAAAGTGGCTGACGTAGGAAGCGGTGCGGGCTTTCCGGGAGTTCCTCTAAAGATTTATTTAGAAGATATAAAGCTCTACCTTATCGAAGCATCCTCTAAAAAATGTTCCTTCTTGGAGTACCTGAAAGTGAAACTGGGGGAGGATTACGAAGTTATCTGTGATAGAGCCGAAAGAGTAGAGAAGAAATTCGACGCAACGCTCTCAAGGGCTCTGGGAGAGTTCGAGGAGGTTCACAAGCTTTTGGAAAATCTTTCTAACAGATACGTCTTCGTAATGAAGGGAAAGGAAATAAAGAGGGAATGGATCGCTAAACTCGGATACAAGCTCTGTAATCTCAAGCTCAGCTTTATACCTGAATCTTACGTTCTGTGGAAGAGACTCCCGTAGCACTCAGAGCTTCTCTATGAGTTCATCCGCCATCCTAACCAAGTCTTTCAGATACTCCGCCGACCTTAGAAACTCCCTCTTCTCATAACCGGTCAGGTTCACGAGTTCGTAGTCCTCCACTCCCTTCTTCCCGAGAACTACCGGAACACCTATACAGAGACCTTCCGCCTCGTAGTGCTTCGCCGCCTCACCGGTGAGGTAAACCGAGCAGGGCA
>WFPV01000223.1 GCA_015487405.1 Aquifex sp.
GTAATATACCCCGTCTTTCGGTTCTTTAAAGGCTTTTTTTAGAACTTCTTCAGGTTTCGGACATACCTTCGGTGCGCAAGAGTAAATCAGGAAGGACAGGAATAACAACAAGGAAGCTTTAGCTTTCATCCTTCCTTACCTTTACGGCGAGTGCGTGGGCGGTCAAGCCTTCGGCGTTAGCGAGCACCTCTGCGTAATTAGCCACCCTTTCAAATCCTTCCTTAGCTACGTATATAACGGAGGAGCGCTTTATAAAGTCATACACACCGAGCGGTGAGAAGAAGCGTGCGGTTCTTCCCGTCGGGAGTGTGTGGTTCGGTCCTAGAAGGTAATCCCCCAGAGGCTCTGTGGAGTATTCTCCGAGGAATATAGCTCCCGCGTGTTTCAGTTCCGGAAGGAGAGCCATCGGCTCTTTGGTTATTACTTCTAAGTGCTCGGGAGCTATGTAGTTGGCAACCTCACAGGCGTGGAATAGGTCTTTAACGAGGAAAGCGGTTCCGAACTTTTCTATGGAGCGCTCTGCTATCTCTTTCCTTTCTAAGGAGCTGAGTAACTCTTTAACAGCTTTTACAACCTCTTTGGCGAGTTTTTCCGAAGGTGTTATTAAAATGGCTGCAGCGAGCTCATCGTGCTCAGCCTGAGAAAGAAGGTCCGCAGCGACCCACTTGGGATTTGCTCTCTCGTCCGCTATAACAAGAACCTCTGAAGGTCCCGCTATCATGTCTATATCGACAGCTCCGAAAACGAGCTTTTTCGCAAGGGCCACGTAAATGTTTCCGGGACCTACGATTTTATCCACCTTAGGGATTGTTTCCGTTCCGTAGGCGAGAGCCGCAACTGCTTGGGCTCCACCTATCTGGAAGACTCTATTTACCCCGGCTATGTATGCCGCGGCGAGCGTGTAGGGATTCGGTTTCGGGGAAACCATTATTATCTCTTCAACACCTGCCACGGAAGCGGGAACTACGTTCATAAGAACCGTTGAGGGATACGCCGCCTTACCGCCGGGAACGTAAACGCCAACCTTCTCTAAAGGGAGAACCTTCTGTCCTAAGATTATTCCCCTTTCTTCTTTGAAAAAGGAGTTTTCCAATTGCTTTTCGTGGAATACCCTTATTCTCTCTTCAGCTACCTCTAAGGCTTCTCTTACTTCTTTATCTATACTCTCGTAAGCTTTCTCAAGCTCTTCGTAGGGAACTTCTAAGGTTTCCGGAGAGAGTTTTATACCGTCAAACCTTTCAGTGAACTCTATGAGAGCTTTGTCTCCTTCCTCCCTTACCCTTTTTATTATCTCTTTTACAGTCTTTTCGTATTCCTCCTCCAAAATCTCACCTCGCGAAGCGAGGTATTTTAACCTCTCATCACTCTTCCAGTCAGGCTTTCTGAGGTCAACGATACGCATGATTACTATCTTAATTTATTCAGTCTATTTAGAATATTCTTCACATTTACCTTTCTCCGTAAATTTCTGGTGTAGATGTAAGCTTCTGTTCAATTGCAGTTTTTACTTTAAGTTTAACTTGGGAATCAAGTTTTTTTATGTCTTCCTTTACCTTGGGATGGTATTTAATCCCATATTTCTTCATGGGATAAGGCTTTTTCCGGAGAGAAGCTATTTAATCGCTCTTCTGCGAGCTTTGAAAGCCCTATATCTTCAGCAATACTTAAAGCTATTTCTATATATTTCTTAGCTAAAGATGAAACACTCTCTCCCCTTTGCTTAGCAATTTCCTTAAGAGTGTTGTAGAGTTCTTCATCAACTACAATGTTTATTCTTGGATTCTTAGTAGGCATACTTCTAAGTGTAGAACCTTTGATGAACCTGTCAAGTTTTACCTCTCAATCCCCAAAAACCTCAAAATCTTCTCAAAAAGGGAAGGCTCCTTTAATTCTGCTAACATCACTACTCTATCCATACTCATCAGGGAGTAAAGGTCATATTGCCACACCACTGTCCTCTTATCCTCCTGAAGGTTTCCGTTCGTTTTCATCACCCTATAGGGAAAGCTCACCCTAAACTCCCAGACATAGCCCCCGAGTAGTGCCGCTAAAGCCTGCTCGTCCTCAGAGAGAGGTTTTTTATCCTTTTTATCAAACTCTAAAACCCTCTCCCAGTGAATTTTCTCTTTCTCCCTCGTGAGCTTTATATTGAA
>WFPV01000224.1 GCA_015487405.1 Aquifex sp.
CCATTCGCAGACAAAAGAACTATAGAATTTTTAATAGACCAAATATTAAACAAACAAAAAAGGACTTTAAGGGATATTATAAGCGTTAAAAATTTTGAAGAGTTCGTTTCTGAATTTTTTGATGAAGAAGATGAAATAAGAAAACAAATTCTTATAAATTATGCTTTTAATTATTTCCCGAAATATAAGGAACTACTTAATATGGATAAAATTACTTTCGTAAAAAACGTATATACTTCTAACCTTCCGAAGGAGGAGAAAAGAAACATAATTTCTATTGCTATAAGGAAAAGACCATATATTGAGAAATCAGTATGTGAAGAAATAAGTGAATATATAAAAGAAGACAACAATCTTGGATTACTTGAATGTGAACAGAAACAAATACTCAAGTGGTTTAATGAAAATAAGATAACCAGTGATGATTTAAGAAAACTTAGTGAAGACTTTAACAGGTATTTATTTACTCCTTATCCTAATAATCTTAAACAGAACCAAAGAAAGATTATTGAATATTTTGAGTTTTATAAATTTAGTAAATTATCAGATAAAGTTCTTCCTGCACTTGAAAAAATAATCCAAGACCTTAACAAAACTAAGGAATCTTTTTACGATTGGTATTATTCATTTGATTTTGTTTTAGATATTGCTAAAAAGTTTAAAGATACAGTTGAAAGAACTATATGGATAGATGCCTTAGGGTTTGAATGGGTAGGTCTAATTCAAAATTATCTTGAAAGTAAAAATATACCTGTATGGGCTACGTATATATGTAGGTCCAACATTCCTTCCATTACATCTTTAAACAAACCCAACTTTGAAGTGGACCAAAAAGTTGATGAGTTTGATAAGTTAATACATAAAAACTACAGCTATCCGGATAGTATAGTTGAACAAATTAGGAAGCTTAAAGAAATCTTAGATAGATATATAGTTCCCGAAAGAAGAACTCTTATATTTTCGGACCATGGAAGTTCAGCATTGGTGAGACTTTACGAACCCTGCAGGTATGAAGGCGAATTTGAACAGTATGGTCGCTATACAAAATATGAACTAAATTTACCGGAAGCATTAGTGCATAGAGATGAAGAAACTGGAGAAGTGTATACTATAGCTAAAACCCATAAATCTTTAAAATCAAAACCACCTTCAGAAGTTCATGGCGGAACTACTCCGGAAGAAATTTTAACATTTGTAATGATTGTAGGCGGAAAGGAAGAAGTAAAATATAAGCTTACAATTCATAATAAACGAGTAAATATAAGAGATAAAAAGCTTAAGTTTGCAATAAAACCAATGCCTACCTCTATGCCTGAAGTAAGAATAAACGACAAATCTCTACCGGTAAGAAAAGTAGATAATGAATTTATTGTAGATATTAAATCACTGAAACCTGGAAAGTATATTCTCAAAGTAATTGTAGATTTCCAAACTATGGAGGAGGAAATTCACATAGTTGGAGGCTTTGAAGAGAGGGATTTATTATGAGTGTATTGGATAAAAAAATTAAAGAAATTTTTCCTAATGAAAGTGTTTACAAAGACGATAAAGTTAGAGCAATTTTTTCAGGATGGAACATACCTTCCTTTATAAAGGATTGGTTAATCAATAGATATACGGATTATGAAACCGGGGAAATTGATAGGGAAGGAATTATTAAGTTTTTAGAAAATTATATGCCTTCTAAAAGCTTGAAAGGAGAACTGGTTAACAACCCTTATCATTCTTTTAAAGTGCTTGCAAGAATTATTACTGAACCTGATGTCAAACAAGGAATAATAAGATTTTCCATTCCTGATATAGGTATAAAGCCTAACGAGGGAATTGTTTCTAAAGCGCTTCTTTCTAAGGAAATTGGAAAAGTTTTATCAATAGGTGAGCATTGGGGAGTATGTGAACTTGTCTACATAAAAGAAGAGGATAAACCAGGATATATAGAGCTTACGGATTTTAAACCTTTTAAGCCTTATGAAATAGACCTTGATTACTACATACAAGCAAGAAAAGAATTTACTACTTTTGAATGGATAGATTTACTTGTAAGGTCTATGGAATTTAATCCTGATAACTTAAGTCTTGATGAAAAATTAACTCTTTTATGTAGACTTACTGTATTTGTTGAACCTAATCTTAACTTGATAGAACTTGCTCCTAAAGGAACAGGAAAATCATACGTTTTCTCAAATTTATCAAAATACGGTTGGGTGATGAGTGGTGGCTATGTTTCACGAGCAAAACTTTTCTATGACCTTAATAAAAAAATGGAAGGACTAGTATCCCGATACGACTTTATAGTGCTTGATGAAGTTCAAACGGTTAAATTTAGTGATGAAAACGAAATAAGAGGGATTCTAAAGAGTTATTTGGAAAATGGAACGTTCAATGTAGGAAACTTCAGAGGAGTTGCGGAAGCAGGGTTTGTAATTCTTGGCAATATACCTCTTACTGGTGATAAAAAACCAAAATCACATATATACTTTGAGGAACTACCAGAAGTATTTCACGAATCTGCCTTAATTGACAGGTTTCATGGATTTATAGAAGGATGGAAACTTCCGCGTTTTAACGAAAGTTTAAAAGTTAAAGGATATGCTCTAAACGTTGAATATTTTTCGGATATTCTCCATAACCTTAGAACCGTTGGAGGACTTGCAGCATTTGTGGAAGATATATTAAATGCTCCTGCTACAGCAGATACAAGAGATAAAAAGGCTATTGTTAAACTAACAACAGCATTAGTAAAACTTTTATTTCCCGACGCTCATATCAACACTCCTAAACTTGAAAAAGTTGAAAAATTCTGCCTTGATATTGCAAAACATCTTAGGAGGATAATAAGAGAACAATTAAACTTTATGGACCCTGAGTATTCAAGGGATATACCTCAATTTGAAATAAAAAGTTATAATCCTTAAACACCCTCTTCTATAGCCTTCCTCGCCTCCGTCTCATTGGGAACGCCTACGAAGGCGAGTTTTCCGTCTATCACCGTTGAGGGAACACTTCTTACCATCAATTTTGTAACCCAATAACGCCCTTCGGGCGTTCCTATATCTAAAACTTCATACTTAAATCCGTATTCTTCTTGGAGCTTCCTCCATAGAGCGTCCGCGTGAGGACAGGTAGGACACCACTGAGAAACTAAAAGTATCACGTGCCTATCACTTGCCCCCATCACACGCACCTCATACAAACGATATCCCATTCATCTATGTGTTTCTTCATCTCCTCGTAAGCCTTTTCTCCGGAGACGAGCTCGCTTAAATCCCTCTTTAACGTCTCTTCACTGGTGGGTTTAATCTTGACTATCCAAGCCTCTCCGTAAGGGTCAATGTTTATGAAGTTTGGATCCTCCGCTACCTTTGGGTTCACTTCAACTATTTCTCCCTCTACAAGTGCCGGCACGGGTCCTGCCCACTTTCCGCTCTCTAAGGTGGCTACGGGTTTTCCTTTCTTAACCTTAGTTCCTACGGGTTTTACCCTAATGTGAAGGAGTCTTCCCGCTCTCGTCTGTCCTACATCGGTGAGTCCGAGAGTCACCGTCCCGTCTTCATTAACCCTGACCCAGATTTGATTTTCTATATCATAATAAAGGTCTTTAGGTATAATGCAACCTTGATACTCCCAGGCTGTTCCTAAATCCTTCTCTTGAGTGCCCATCTCACTTTAAATAATAGAGTTTTCAGTTCTGTAAGTCAATATTTACTTATTAATTAATATCAACTTAAGCGTATGTTAAAATTTTTATAAAAGGAAAACTACGGGAGGTAGAAAAGATGAAGATAAAATATCTACTCTTAAGCGGACTTCTTTTCGGACTCGTAGCCTGCGAGCAAGCTCCCAAGAAAGAAGAAGTTCCCCAACAAGAACAAAAGCAAGAACAGAAAGTAGAGCAAAAAGCTGAACAGAAAGTTGAGCAAAAGGCTCAAGAAGTAAAGCAGGAAGCTAAGAAGGAGGAAACTAAGCAAGTTGTTCAAACTTCCGGAGGTGCTTTAGGTAACCCTGATAAAGGTAAAAATGTATTTCAATCTAGAGGATGTGCAGCTTGCCACTTACCCGCATCTGAAAGTGTAGGACCTTCTCTCAAGAGGATAGCTCAGGCTTATGCAGGAAAGGAAGAACAGCTTGTTAAGTTCCTGAAGGGTAAAGCACCAGCAATAGTTGATCCAGAAAGATTCGCTATAATGAAGCCTCAGCTTAACCAAATAAAGGACCTCTCCGAGCAAGAGCTCAGAGACCTTGCAGCTTATATAATGTCCTACAAGTAATCCTTTCCTTTTTTTCTCCTTTCCTTTATAATCTTTCTTTCCGTATAGGAGGTTATTATGGCTAAGGTGAAGATGAAGACTAATAGGTCTGCGGCAAAGAGGTTTAAGATTACTGCTAAGGGTAAGATAAAGCGCTGGAAGTCCGGAGGAGCTCACTACAACACTAAGAAGTCCTCCAAGAGAAAGAGACATCTCAGAAAGCCTACTCTCGTAAAGCCTAATATGGAGGACAAGGTCAAGGCACTCCTGAAGGCGTTTTAACCTTCTCCAAGAAAGCTGTGTGAATTACCTTTTCCGCTCCGCTTTCAAATTTTACCTTCGCTCTCTCCCCTTCTACTTTAAGGACAACACCCTTCCCGAAGACCTTGTGTATAACCTTATCTCCCGCTCTAAGGCTTCTGTTGGGAATCAGCTCTTCCTTATACTTCTCCTCTTTCTTCTTTCTGAAGGCGGAAAGGTCTAAGAGCCTTTTGGGGATATCCGATAAGAACCTACTGGGTTTTCTGTTTTCCTTCCTGGTGTAGGTCATGAAGAGTAAGTCCTTTGCTCTCGTTATAGCAACGTAAAAGAGTCTCCTTTCTTCTTCAAGCTCTCTTAAGTCCTCTAAGGATTTATGGTAGGGGAGTATGCCTTCCTCTAATCTGGGTATGAAGACAACGGGGAACTCTAAGCCTTTAGCGGCGTGAATGGTCATGAGCTTTACGCTATTTCCCTCTTCCTCTTCCTGGGAGCTTAAGGCTATTTCCGCAAGCACATCCTCTAAGGTGTATCCCTTGGTGTGGAAGTCTTTTAAGCTCTTTAGAAACTCCTCAACGTTTTCTATCCTCTCTTCCCAGTCCTTTTTATACTTCTCCTTTAGAATTTCGTAGTATCCGACGCTTTCTACGAAATCTTTTAGCTTTTCGTGATACCTTTCTGGCTCTTTGTATAGGGGAACGAGGGCTTTTAAGAAGTTGTAAAGGCTTACCGCTCCTGTTCTGTTTAGCTTTTTTAGTGCTTCTTTTGAGGCTCTGAGCCAGCTTCCTCTAAAGTGCTTTCTGATTACTTCTAAGCCTCTGTCTCCTACTCCTTTTACGAAGAACTCTACGACTCTCTTGAAGGAGAGCTCGTCCGCTGGATTTTGAATGAGTTTTAGAACAGCTATCAGGTTCTTTATTTCTACCTTTTCATAGAATCTGACTGTTCCAACCACTTGGTAGGGAATTCCTGCTTTGAATAGGGTTCTCTCTAATACGTCCGTTATGTAACCTACTCTTACGAGTATTGCGATGTCCTTGTAGTCGTAGTTGCCAAGAAGCTCTTTGATTTTCTTGCTTATCCAGATTGCCTCTTCCTCTTCGTCTTTGAAGCGTCTGACGTAGGGTTTTTCCCCCTCTCCGCGGACGCTCTTCAGAACAGGAATGAACTCTTTCCAGTTTAATTGGCTCTTTTGAAGCACGGCGTTAGCCGTCTCTAATATATATCTTGTAGAACGGTAGTTATATTCCAGTTTAAGGACATCGGCGTTGAACTCCTCCTTAAAGCGGAGGATGTTGTCCGGCTTTGCGTTCCTCCACTCGTATATGCACTGATTGGGGTCTCCTATTACGCAGATGTTGTTGTCCGCAAGTAGTTTCAGGATTTCGTACTGAATCTCGTTCGTGTCCTGATACTCGTCAACGAGTATGTATTTAAACTTCTTTCTGTATTTTTCCCTTATGTGGGGTTTTTTAAGAAGTTCGTAGAGTTCACGCATGAGGTCCGCAAAGTCAAGGAGCTTGTTCTTTCGGAGTATGGTCTGATACTCCGCAATCAGGGGGTCGTCTTCAAGGTTGAAGTTCACGTTTTCCTTCAGTTTTGCAATTTTTTCTTTTACTTGGGAAAGTTCTTCTTTAATTCCGTATTTCTTTATAAGCTCTTTTAGGATTTCTGCGGTGTCCCTCTCGTCCGCGACGGAAAAGTCTTTAGGAAGCCCCGCTTCTTCCCACTCTATTTTTAGAATCTTGTATGCAATTGAGTGGAAGGTTCCGCTCCACTCAAGCTCTAAACCTAAGGTTTTCTTTATTCTTTCCTTTATCTCCCTTGCGGCTTTATTGGTAAAGGTTATACAGAGAATTTCGTCGGGCTTTAGACCTTTTTCTTTTATGAAATACTCAACTTTGTGTATGAGTGTCCTCGTCTTTCCCGAGCCCGCTCCCGCAACTACGAGAAGGGGCTTTCCGAAGTGCTCCACAGCCTTTTTCTGCTGTTCGTTGAGGGACATAACTTTCTATCTTATCAGGTTCATGAGTTCTCTCTTGAGCTCCTCTATTTTTTCTCCGAGCTCCTTTCCTTTGTAGCCCGCCTTCTTTAACTCTTCTATCCTTTCTCTTGGTGGTTTTACGTTCCTGAGTTTTTCCAAGTAGAGCTTTACCTTGTCCCTTAAATCCTCTTCAAGCATTAAGAGAAGCAAAACGGGTGTTTTTAAACCTTTGAGAGCTTTATAAACCTCATAATTGGTTTTAGCTTCCCTCAGCTCCTTCTTCTTTAGGTGCATTTTAGTAAAGAGAAACTCGTAGGTTTCCCTGCTCCAGGCGGGTGCGGAGCTTTCCTCTAAAAATTTTTTGCCTTCTTCGGGCTTTAGGGCTGAGAGTAAAAGAATCAGGAACAGCCAGCCGTAGTCCAGTTTTTCCTCGGGGAACTCCAGGCTGTGCCAGTTTACGATTTTCTGGAGCTCCGTGAGTTTTTGAGACAGTTTTTCGCTCCAGCGGAAGCCGGGAATTATCTCCTCCAAGACGTGATACTTTTTGTAGAGTTCTAAGATATTTAATACCTTCGGTTCTCTTAGGGCTAACTTTATCTCGTTTATGAGTCTTCCCCTCGGGGCTTCCTTGAGAAGTCCAAGGTTAACAGCCTGCTTGAGGAGTTTTTCGGTGCTCCTTGAGAGTTTGAAGTCCAGTCTTCCCGCAAACCTGAGGGCTCTGAGGATTCGGACGGGATCCTCTATGAAGCTGACGGGGTGGAGTATCCTTATTATTCTGTCTTTGAGGTCTCTGAGTCCCCCGAAGTAGTCTATGAGGGTTCCGAAATCCTCGGGATTTACCGATATAGCCATAGCGTTTATGGTGAAGTCCCTCCTGACTAAATCTTCTTTTAGACTCGCAGGCTCCACTTTTGGGTAAGCTCCGGGCTTTGTGTAGGTTTCCCTTCTCGCGGTGGCAAACTCAAGCTTTAGCTTTCCCACTTTGAGGTGTGCGGTTCCGAACTCGGGAAAGGGGTGAAGGTTCACTCCGTGCTTTTTTGCGAGCTCCTCGGCTACCTTGATGGCATTTCCCTCTACTACGAAGTCAACGTCCCAAACCTCCTTTCCGAGGAGTATGTCCCTAACAACTCCTCCCACTATGTAAGCCTTGTATCCCAAACTTTTTGTGATTTCTCCTATTTCTTTAGCTATGGGAAGTATGTTCTCAGGAACCCTGAGTTTTCTCCTTTTTTCTTTGAACTTTGTGAGGTCTTCCTTTAGGACTTGTAGTAAATCTAATCTCGTAATCACGCCGATAGGCGTCCCGTTTTCTACTACAGGTATTAATTTCTGTCCGAACTTTGTTAGGATTTCCTCCGCTTCCCAGAGGGGTGCGTTGGGGGATAAGGTGTGAAAGTCCCTGTTCATGAAGCGTTCTATGGGCTCGTCGGGATAAAGTTTAACGAGTTTTAAGAGCGATTTTTTTGAAATTATCCCTACGAGTTTCCCCTCTTTGTTTATTACGGGAGCGTTCGCTATTCCCCTTTCGGAAAGCTCTTGCAGAGCCTCGGATACGCTGAGGTGCTCCTCCAAAACGAAGGGAGGGGTGTTCATTATGTCCTTTACTTTGAGCTTTACGTATTCCTTCTTTAGAAGTTTTTTGAGTATTTCCTTTACACGCTCTGCGGGAACGTTCTCTAACTTTGTAGCTCCCGCCTCCCTGTGTCCTCCACCGCCAAGCGGTATTAATATCTTTCCCACATCAATATCCTTGTCCTGAGAACGACCGAAAACGTAAGTTTTCCCTTCAGCCTCCACTATCACGAAGAAGGCGTCGCTTTCCTTTAAGTCCTTTATTTCGTAAAGTAAGGTGTTTATGTCGGGCTGATACTTTTCTAAGACGGCGGTGGCTATAGCTACGGTCTTTCCGTTTATGAAGAGCTTCTCTATGGAATTGACTATGCGGTTGACCGCCTCTATCTGCTCGGGTGTGTAGGTTTCCATAACGAATTTCCTTATTTCTCTTAAGTTTGCTCCCTTTTCAAGGAGCCAGGCGAGAGCCTTGGCGTCTCTCGGTGTGGTTCCTTCGTAGGTAAGGTTTCCGGTATCTTCGTAGATTCCGAGGGCTAAGAGTGTAGCCTCCTCGGATGTGATTTCAACCTTCTTTTTCATCAGTTCTTCAACCACGAGGGTCGTGGCGGCCCCCACCTTTTCTATCTTTCCCTCATAGTCCTTTATGTCTCCTACGGGGTGGTGGTCGTAAACGATGATTTTTTTTACTTTTTCTTTTGGAATTTCTTCGGGAAAGAAGTGGGTATCAACGAGGACGAGTTCAAACTCCTCGGGGATTTCCTCTATTACTCTAAAGAGATGTCTGTATTTCTTGAAGGCTTCGCCCGCCTTTTTGGAAAGGTGCTTGGGTTTTAGAAGGTAGGAATCCAGGTATAGTTTCAAGACTCCGTAGGCTGCCGAGAGGCTGTCGAGGTCCGCTCCTTGGGAAAGGACGATGAGTTTCATTTTAAAGAAATATATTTAAAACCTTGGTATGGAGAAGTTTGTAGATAGGGTAAAAATTTATGTGAGAGGAGGGAAAGGAGGAGACGGAGCAGTAGCGTTTTTGAGGGAAAAGTATAGACCTAAGGGTGGTCCCGCTGGGGGAGACGGAGGAAAAGGAGGAGACGTTATCTTAGTTGCAACGAGTTCAAAGCATACACTCTTAGACTTTAAGTATAAAAAGCACTTTATTGCAGAGAACGGACAGCCAGGAAAAGGTAAAAAGATGCACGGCAAGGATGGCGAAGACCTGATAATCTATGTTCCTGTAGGAACTGTGGTAAAAGATGCACAAACCGGAGAAGTTATCTGCGACCTTGTGAAAGAAGGGCAAAAGTGCATAGTTGCGAGAGGAGGTAAGGGAGGACGGGGAAACGCACGTTTTGCTACACCTACAAATCAGGCACCGACTTACGCAGAAAAAGGTGAGCCCGGAGAAGAAAGGTGGATTATCTTAGAGCTGAAACTTATCGCGGACGTCGGATTGGTTGGCTTTCCGAATGCAGGCAAATCCACACTCCTTTCCCGCCTAACGAGGGCAAACCCAAAGATAGCGGATTATCCCTTTACTACCCTCAGTCCCAATCTCGGAGTAATGGAGCTTGATTGGGACAGAAGGCTCGTAATTGCAGATATTCCGGGGCTTATAGAAGATGCCCACAAGGGAGCGGGACTCGGACACGAGTTTCTAAGGCATATAGAAAGAACTAAGCTCCTGGCTCACGTTATAGACGTTTCGGACTTCAGAGAGAGGGACCCGATAGAAGCCTTCCACGCTATAAACAGGGAGCTTGAGCTTTACAGTCCTGAACTTGCGAAAAAGCCCCAGGTTGTTGTCGCTAACAAGATAGACGCTCTAAGTGACAAGAGTCTGTTAAGGAAACTTGAGGAATATTTCAAAAGCAAAGGATACGACTTTTACGCGGTTTCCGCGCTCACTGGTGAAGGACTGGATAAACTAAAGGAAGGATTGTGGAAGAATTATGAGAGGATTAAAAGTTAATTAACATTATGGAAGAGCTGATAAGGAAAAATCCGGACTTAATTAAAAAAATTTTGGAAGAGGTGATTGAAGATATAGCAATGGAGAGAGCAATTGAGGAAGGTTTAAAAACGAAGGACGTTAGCAAGAAAGAAATAATGGAAATTCTAAATTCCTAACCTTCCCTCTTAGCCTTTAATCTTCTGAGTTGCTTTATAGCTTCCTTTAAAGCTTTATCTTCTTCTTCCCTGTAAAAAGCTTCCTTCTGTATAGCGTAATCCCAGTTTACCTTATCTCCTTCAAACCAGGGTCCGTCTATGCAGGCAAGCTTTTCTTTGTCTTCTACAAGGACTCTGCAGGCAAGGCATAGCCCATTCGCATCAAGTATGTGGGCGTTCACCATAGCGATGTGTTTTATCCCTTTTTCTTTAGCTACCTTTGAAACTATCTGCCCGTCAAGGTTACTACCTGCGCTAACTACGAGGTCAGGTTTGTCGTAATTTTCAAGGAAGTATCTAAAAGCCCATTCTGTGTTTCCTTCTTCTCCCATTGAGCCGTCTTCCGTAAAGAGGAGAACTTCTCCGAACTCCTCTCCTGCTTCTTCCATTAGGTAAACTCTCTCTTCGTTTTCCCCTACGTGAATGAGGTAAACCTCGTTTCCGGCTTCCTTTAAAGCTCTTCCTACATTCATCAGGGGAGCTATACCCCAGTTTTTAGAGATGAGAAGAACCTTTCCGTAATGCTCTACAGGGAAAGGAGAGCCGCAGGGAGCTTCTATGAACTTGATTTCATCCTCAAGGAGTTCCATCATCTCAAGAGTCGTCCTTCCTACAACATCAACGAGGAAGGTGTAGGAGTTTTCGGAAACGTTTAGAAAGGAGAGGGGAATGGGTTCCGCTTCGTCGTTCCACTGGACTAAAGCGTACTGTCCAGGTTTTACCTTCTTTGCCCTTTCATCCTCTACCTCTAAAAGGAACGCCGAAGGCGTAATTTTTTCTTTCCTTAAAACCTTATAACTCATTTTCCTACCTGCATAATGTATTCAAGGCAGGTTCTCACTCCGAAGCCTGTTCCACCCTTGGTGTAGTAGCCGTATTCCTCCTTAGACCAGGCGGGTCCCGCTATGTCAAGGTGAACCCACTTTATACCTTCTCCGACAAACTCTTCCAAGAACATAGCGGCTGTGATAGCTCCTCCGTATCTTCCGCCCGTGTTGAGAACGTCCGCAACGGTGTTCTTTATCTTCTTCCTGAGTCTTTCGTCGTCCATCGGGAGCTCCCAGACTCTTTCACCGGTTCTTTTCGCAATCTTCTTGATTTCTTCCGCAAAGTCGGGAGCGTTGGTAAAGAGTCCTGCGGTATACTCTCCGAGGGCTACCATACAGGCACCCGTGAGCGTAGCCATGTCTATGATTTTGTCAGGGTTAAGCTCGCTCGCGTAAGAAAGTGCGTCCGCCAAGGTTACCCTTCCTTCCGCGTCTGTGTTATCTATTTCTATATACTTTCCGTTCTTAGCCCTTATCACGTCGTCAGGTCTATAAGCGTTTCCGTCGGGCATATTCTCCGCTGCCCCGATAATTCCATGAACCTCAACGTCGGGCTTTAGTTGGGCTACCGCCTTCATAATTCCGAGAACCGCACAGGCTCCGCTCTTGTCCATCTTCATCGTTCTCATGTAGTCGCCGGGTTTTATGTTCAGTCCTCCGCTGTCAAAGGTGAGTCCTTTTCCTACCAGGACTATCTTTTCCTTAGGTTTTCCTTTCGGCTTGTAAGTCAGGTGGATAAATCTCGGAGGGATGGCTGAGCCTTTACCTACGGAGTAGAGGGCGAGCATTCCCATCTCTTGTATCTGCTTTTCGTCGTATATCTTGCACTCAAGCCCGTGCTCCTCGGCAAGTTTCTTTGCTTCCTCAGCAAGGGTTATGGGATTTATAACGTTTCCGGGCTCGTTGACAAGGTTCCTTGCGTAGTTCTGAGCTTCCGCAAAGATTCTTCCCGTTTCTATTCCCTTTTCGTCTCCTCTGTAAATCTTGACCTCTTCAACTTGAAATCCGTTTTCCTTTTTGCTCTTGTATTTATCAAAGGTGTAGCTTCCTAAGATAACCCCTTCCGTTATGGCTTTAGAGAGCTCGTAACCGAGGTCTCCCCTCTTTGGTGTTACTACACACACCTCTTTAACTTTATCCCTCCTAAGTCTTTTTACGAGGTTTGCGGCAGCCCTTCTATAGGTA
>WFPV01000225.1 GCA_015487405.1 Aquifex sp.
ACTGTCCGTTATCTACGGAGTCATCCGCATCCGTCAAAAACACATCTCCGCTAAAGCATGGTCTTTCAAGCTCAAAGTAGGAGCTTACCTTCTTTCCTTCCCTTATCACATTCCTGACCTGTCTTTTGACATTGAGGATAAAGTGAGGACTCTGAGATAGTTCAAACTCCCTCTTTATCTCCCACTCAGATATGAGTGTCAGACATGGCCTTGAGTAGATAAGCTCAAAGAGTCCTTTCCTTTCCCTCTGAGACCTGACAATTCTTCCTGAAAGTTCAAGGGAGTTTCTGAAGACCCTTGAGGGAATAGCTGTTGTTCTTTGAAAGAGCAGTTCTAAAGACTTCCACGCTTTTGAGTTTGTGTTTACCTGCTCAAAGCACTCTTCGTTCCATAGTTTTCCGAGCTGGAGGTTCACAAGAGCTTTGTTCCTCTCAAAGAGGTTGTGAAGGTAGAAACCAAGGTGTTTGGGAAACTTTATCTTGTGTGAAAGGACTATCTTGTTTTCAGTTTTCTTCCTCTTCATCCTCAAGCTCCCTCTTTACCTTCTCCACGAACTCATTAGCTTTCCCTGACCTCATACCGTATAGCTTTCCTGCAAAGGAAGTGAGGATAGCTACGAGGTCATCTATTAGCTCCCTTTTAGGTCCCTTGAACTTCTTTCCGTTCACCTCTATTATCTCCACTCCGAGGGCTTTGAAGAACTCTTTAAAAGCGTCGTATCCGAATCTGGTGAGTCTATCGGGATAGGTGATAGCTATTGCCCTTATCTTCTTTTCCTTTGCAAGCTCTATGAGTTTCAGGAGTCCCCTTCTGTCCCCCTTAAGTCCGCTTGCTACGTCCTTTATTTCGTAAACCTTCTCAAAATCTCTGGCTACCTTTTGTCTCAAGAATTCAAGCTGAGTTTCTAAATCCTTCTTCTGGTCGCGGGAGCTTACCCTTGCATAGAGTGCTACTGCGTTGTCCCTTTCTCTCTGAAGTAACTTCAGGATTTCCTCTTCGGGATAGACCCAGTCCCTTCCAACTTTGACAGCTTTTATTTTCCCCTCCTTCCTCCACTTTCTCAGCGTATTTGGGTGAACACCGAGCATTTTTGAAGCCTGCCCTATCTTGTAAGCTCTCACAGAAGAGAGATTAACACAATAAGCATAAATTGTCAAGTATTGTTAGAAAAGCGATTAACTGTTAGCAACCCTCCCATTCCTCAATAATGGTAAGCCTCTTTAAATGCCTCCCGCCCTCAAACTCCTCATCCAACCATGCGGAAACGATGGAAAGGGCAAGATCCTCTCCTACAACCCTGCTACCCAAACAAAGGATATTGGCATTATTATGTCTTCTGCTCATTCTTGCCATGTATTCGTTGGTACAAAGAGATGCCCTTATACCCCTGAATTTATTCGCGGATATGGACATGCCTATACCCGTACCGCATATAAGAATACCCCTTTCAGCCTTTCCGTCCTGTATATACCTCGCCACCTTCTCCGCATAAAGGGGATAGTCCGTAGATTCTTCCGAATGGGTGCCTACATCTTCCACATCCATACCTTTACTGATCAAAAAATTCTTTACACTTTCCTTAAGCCTGTATCCCGCATGATCGGAGCCTATGACAATCTTCATAACCACAGGATAGTTTAAATATCCAGGTAAGGAAAGTCAAGATTTTGATTTTGGTATAATCTTAAAGCAATGTTTAAAAAGTATTTCTATTTCTATTTCTATAAGATAATATGGTTTGCATTCATGCCTCTTTCTCCCGCATATGGGGAGACAGAAAGTCATGATGGTATTGAACTCGGAATCAGCCTCGGCGCTTCTTATTTAAAAAGCGAAAACTCAACAGTCCCCTCCCTTCATCTTCATTTAACTAAAAATATCAACGAGGTCCTCGGAATAGGCACCGCCTTTGAACACATATTTGATGCGCACGGTCATAGCACCCTTTCCATCGTCTTTAGTGTATCCTTAGGTGATACCCTTACCATAAGCTATATGCCTGGCTTACTTCTAAATTCCTCCAAATTTGTTAACCATTTTGAGATAGTTAAACCCTTCACTGTTAAAAATATGCACATAGGCCCATCCTTTGAGATAGGAATAGGAGAAGAAATCCACTACACCGTAGGAGTACATATAGGTTTTTAAAGTAAAATAAATCTAACCATGCCCGTAACAGTAAAATACTTTGCCCAGCTCAGGGAAGTCATAGGAAAGGAAGAGGAAACAGTGGAATTTGAAGGGTCTGTTTTTGATCTTAAAAATTTTTTAAAGGAAAAGTATAAAAACATTGAGGATCTTATAGATTCCTCAAGGGTTGCGGTGAATGAAGAGTATGTGGATGAAAAGGAAAAAATAAAAAAAGGAGATAGGGTTGCCCTTATACCACCGGTAGGCGGAGGATGAAGAAAGCTCTTATTATACGCCTCTCTTCCCTCGGAGATGTTATATTAACATCCGTTGTTATTGATCCGCTCCTTAAAAAGGGATACAAGCCTTATCTTCTCACTCACAAGCCCTTCGGTGAGGTATTTGCGGACGATGATAGATTAGAAGTTATACAGGTAAAAAGGGAAGAGCTTTTCAGCAAAGATGTTATTGAAAAACTTAAATCGGAAGAGTTCAATTTAAGGATTGACCTGCACGGTAAATTGAAAACATGGCTTTTAAGGAAGAAATTGAGTGGAAATTGGCTCGTATATAAAAAGCATTCTCTATTAAGAAGATTATCAATAAAAATAAAACCCCTTGCCCGTAAAATAAAACCCGTAACTGAACTGTATCTTGAACCTTTAAAAAAGATCGGAGTTAACGGGAATTCCCTACCTTATATAAAGATATCGGAAGAAAGAGTTGAAAGGCTTAAAGAAAAATACGGTCTCGGAGAGTATATAGCAATATGCGTGGGTGCGAGATATAAAAAAAAGATGTATCCCTACTACGGAAAGGTTGCGGAAATGTTAAAATCCATGGGTTATAACATTGTGTTCGTAGGCGATGATAAAGACAGAAATCTAGCAGAAGGGATGAAAGGTTTAAACC
>WFPV01000226.1 GCA_015487405.1 Aquifex sp.
CGGGAGAAGCTGGAAGGAATACAGAAGATGAAATTAGTGCGTTAGGCTTTTGCATGAATTAAAAGCGGCAATAAGCTCCTTAACCTCCTCATCTCTCAAGCATTTCTTTTGTATATGTTATTTATCAAGCAAGAGCTGACACTGAAACAGGGCTAAGACTGTGTCAGCTGGATTTAGAAAAGCCTGAAAAGGTTAGGTATTTTCACTCTTTTGTTGTTTCCGATATTTATCTGGGAATGGTTGAATTTATATAACTCTTTATGTCTTTGATATGACGACGATTTTCTTTTTTCCGGTATAGACTCTTTTTTTCTCCTCTTCCAAATCTTGATAATCTCCTCCTCAGCTCATGCAAAACTTTAGTTAAAGACAAGTTAGATGTTACAGGAATAGGTTTAATCCCTATTTTTCCAAGAATAAACTTCAAAGATTTATAGCGAGACACTTTAGACTCAAAGCTCCCAAAGAGAAGCTTGACGGAAAAGAGGTTAAACACTTATTCATAGCTGAAAGATGCAACACAATAGCAAAATACAACGCGAGCGATGTTCTCGTTCTTTATCTCAGCTCACAGAAAGCCTTAACCTTTAGATACATTTCTCTTAGCTCCTTTTCGGGGTCAGAGTCCCACACGATTCCGCATCCTGCGTAGTAGCTCAGCTTATCTTCGCTCCCTATAGCCGTCCTTATGAGAACCGAAAGCTTGAAGTCTCCATTTGGAAAGATGAGTCCGGCAGAACCACAGTAGTAGCTCCGGGCGTGGGGCTCAAGCTCGTCAATAATCTCCACCGCTCTTTTTTTCGGAGCTCCCGTCACGGAAGCAGGTGGGAAGGTGCTCAGGAGGATTTCCTTAAGGCTTTTTTCTGTCTCCCCTACTACGCTTGAGTGCATCTGATAGAGGGTCATGAAATGCTCTACCTTGAAGAGTTCCTCCACTCTTACGCTCCCGAACTTCGCCACTCTTCCTATATCGTTCCTCACCATATCCGTAATCATCAGGTTTTCCGCTCTCTCCTTGGGACTACCCAGGATTTCCTCGGGAGAGCTTCCCGTTCCCTTTATGGGTTTGCTCCTGAGGAGTTCTCCCCTCTTTTCAAGAAAAAGCTCCATTGAACCGCTAATTACGAAAAAATCCTCTAAATTCAGAAAAAATCCAAAATAAACCGGTTGCCTTTTGTAAAAATTTAGGAATAAATCCTTTGGATTTCCTCTGAATTGAAAATCAAGGCGGTTAGTAAGGTTTATCTGATAGACGTCTCCCTTCGCTATATATTCCTTGATTTTACGGATTCTATCTATGAACTCCTCATCTTTCAAGGAATTTCCTAAATGCTCTAAAGATACCGCCTTCGGCGGTCTCCAGTTTAAATAAGAAAAATCTCTAATCTTAAGAAGGACAATAGGAGGCTTGTCGTCCGACTTTACGGGAACGCCGAGGGTCTCCCGGGCAAGGGAATAGGAGAGAAGGATGAAAGAGGGTCCCGTGTTTTCGGGAAGCTCTGCTATTGTTTCGTATGTTTCTACACTTTGAATTTCCGCTTTGAAAAAGCCTTTCCGCGATAGCCAGTCTCCCGCAAGAATTAGCTCCATTCAGAGCTCGCCTTCGTAAGCCTTTTCGTAGAGCTCTCTCACCTCGTCCATTCCCACCTCTACGGGGTTCACGAGGAAGGTGTTCCGTGCACACATATAGACGTCTTCGGTGAGTCTATCAAGCTTTTCTTTCTCTACTCCGAGCTCTTTTAGGGTTTTGGGAAGTTCAAAGCGTTCTATAAACTTAACTAGTGCGTCAACAGCCTTGTGGGGCTTTTCCTCTTCTCCGAGAAGTTTTGCAAAAAGTGCGTATTTTTCTGGATTACCTTTGTAGTTGAACTTGGTCACGTAGGGCGCTAAAGCTGAGAGTCCTTCAGCGTGAGCTATCTTGGGATAGTGTCCCGAAACGGGATGCTCCATAGCGTGGATGAGGGCAACTCCGAGGTGGTCTATGGCGAGCCCTGCAAGCATCGCGGTGTAGCTCATATACCTTCTCGCTTCCCTGTTTTCGGGCTCCTCGTAAGCGACGGGAAGCCACTTAGCTATCAGCTCAGCCGCCTTTATCGCGTATTCCTCCGCTATGAAGTTCTCCCTCTTGTTGGTAAGACTTTCTAAGGCGTGCATTAGTGCGTCAAATCCCGTCAAGGCTGTGAGCCTCGGAGGCATGGAGTAGGTAAGCTCGGGGTCAATTATCGCAACTTTGGGGTAGTTGAGGCTGTGGGCTATCACCATTTTTTCTTTAGTCATCGGGTTGGTTATGACGGAGTAG
>WFPV01000227.1 GCA_015487405.1 Aquifex sp.
CCTGTTTCAGTGTCAGCTCTTGCTTGATAAATAACATATACAAAAGAAATGCTTGAGAGATGAGGAGGTTAAGGAGCTTATTGCCGCTTTTAATTCATGCAAAAGCCTAACGCACTAATTTCATCTTCTGTATTCCTTCCAGCTTCTCCCGCTTCATTCCTCCTCCTATTCTATATTCTGTAGGAAGGGCTTCGTATTCTGGTTCATTCTGCGCTACAAATTTCTTTATAGTTAGGATATGGCTTGCTTTATTCCAAGGTTTTGGGCATCTTATTTAGAGTTCTCTCGCTACGCGTTCTTTTTCATCATTGTGATTTAAGATTTATTAAGGATTTAAATATAGGTTGCTATCTTCGCTCACTTTTGATGCGAGTCTTCCAGTGACCGTCTTTCTAAGAAATAATCTTTATAACAAATATCTCTATTTAAGAAAATTTAATTAAAACCTTGATTTCCGCCATACACGGCAAAAAACGTAGACACATAAAGTATTACTAAAACAAGGAGGTGAGAAAATGGCGACCTCGATACAAGCACAAGTATTTAGTGAAGATATTATAAGGGATAAGAACATTTTAGATAAAAATACTGGCAATGCCGTAAAGGAGATTAGAGTAGAAGGTGATGTTCTTGTAATAGTCAAGGAATCAGGAGAAGAAAAAATTCCCCTCAATACTATGAGGGGTAAGGCTATATACACAAGACTGACAACCGGTGTGGCTGAATTTACAGAGCCAATATACGTTTAAACAAAAAGGGAGGAGTTAAATCTCCTCCCTCATTCTCTCTATAATTTCGAGTGCTATCTCATCAACTTCTTCATTTTTATTTGGTGCTATTATTTCTAAGTTTCCTCCATTTTCCACGGCGTAGCCGTATAACTCTAAATCCTTAACATCGTTCTCTAAAGCGATTTTAGTAACCACGGAATAAAATTTCTCCACGCTTTCGGCATCAGAAAGGTTTACTTCACGCTCAAATATGTCTACGCTTTCCTCATCAACATCACCGCTTTTAGGAATAAAGATAGCGTAAACCTTAAGTTCTCCCTCCTTAAACTTTTCAAGAACGGGCTTGAAGTATTCTTCTACTCTCTGTCTCATCTGGTGTCTGATGCTCATTTCCTTCCCTCCTTCTTACTCATTAAATACTCGTGTATATATTTTGCCGCTTCTTTTCCATGAGCGAGAGCAACTACGACTCTATCTCCACCGTTTACTACGTCTCCTCCTGCAAACACACCTTCTATGTTGGTTTCGTATCTTTCGTTTATTTCTATGGTTCCCCACTTCGTGGTCTTTATACCACTTCCTTCGTAAGCTATTGGATTAGCCCTCTGACCTATTGCAAATATAACAGAGTCGCACTCTATTATATGCTCAGAATTGGGAACGGGGACAGGACGAGGTCTTCCGCTCTCATCGGGCTCTCCGAGCTCCATCCTTATACATTTGAGACCTATTACCTCACCCTTTTCGTTTCCTATTACTTCGATAGGTTGAGTGAGCCAGTGGATTATAACTCCGTCCTCCATAAGGTGATCCCATTCTTCCTGTCTTGCTGAAGAGGTTTCACGGGTTCTTCTGTAAACTACGTGAGTTTCTACTCCTAACCTTTTTGCGGTTATAGCACAGTCAACAGCCGTAAAACCTCCTCCAATTATAACGGTCCTTTTTCCGAGCTCTACAGGAACACCCTTTTTGGGGAACTCGTTAGCCTTATACAGGTTCACTCTCATAAGAAAGTCTATTGCGGAATAAACACCCTTTAAGTGGTCTCCCGGAAGTCCGAGCTTTCCTCTACCCGCACCTACGCCTATAAACACTGCATCGTACTTTTCCCTCAGCTCCTGAAGAGTTACAGTTTTACCGACAAGGCATCCGTAAAAGAATTTAATTCCCAACTTCTCAAGACGTTTTATTTCCCACTCGATTATACTTTTATCCAGCCTTGCGTTAGGTATCCCGTACCACATAACTCCACCCGGCTTGGGAAGAGCTTCGTAGACGTGAACTTCGTGTCCCCTTTTAGCAAGCTCGTATGCACAGGAAAGCCCCGCGGGACCTGCACCTACAATAGCTACCTTCATGCCCGTGGGAGGCTCCTTTTCTATCTCAACTTCTATACCGGAAATTCTTATAAAATCACCTACGAATTTTTCCAAGGCACCTATTGCTACGGGAACTCCTTTGTTTTTCCTCTTTCTGACCGTGTCGTAGTAAAGAATGCACGAGCCTTCGCACTGCCTCTCCTGAGGACATACTCTTCCACATATGGACGGAAATATATCGCTTTCTATGATAACTTTGTAAGCACCTATTAAGTCACCTTCGGTAATCTTTTTGATAAATCCCGGAATATCTACGTGTACAGGACAGCCTTTTATACATCTTTGGTCCGCATCTTTGCAAAACAGACACCTTTGAGCCTCATCCAACGCAAGATTTACGGAGTACCCGAGCTCATACTCCCTAAAGGTCTTTATCCTTTCTTCAGGCGGAAGGGCAGGTTCAGGATTTCTATCTAAATAGCGTATCTTCTTTGCCATAGGTTAGATAATAACAACTACTCTCGATTTATCAAGAGAGCTTTTAATACGGTAGTTCACGAATGAGATGAGAGGAAAATAAGAAAATATGAGATGTCCGGAGTGTGGAAGCGAAAAAGTAGTAAAGGACGGAAAACAACGTGGAAAGCAAACTTACTTATGTAAAGTATGCCAAAGAAGATTTACTCCAGGTGCAACAAA
>WFPV01000228.1 GCA_015487405.1 Aquifex sp.
GGGGATTCTTTCCTCCGAAGATAACCTGAGGTATGAAGAGCTCCCTCTGAACGTCAAGCATATTAAGGTAGTGGGCTATAGCCATGAGGTGAACTTCTGGAGGAAGCATCTGGTAATCGGGGTGGTCCCACCAGTGGGCGGCGAATATTCCGAGCTGTCCGCTCTCTACGAGCTTCTTAATCTTATTCTGGAACTCCCTGAAGTATCCAGGTGTGGCTTTGGGGAACTTCTTGGGATAAGCCCTGTGTCCCAAGAAGTCAGGCATAAACTCGTTTAGGACTCCATACTTTTCTAACACTTTATTTGCGAGTGCCGCCGTGGCTACGGTGTCAGCCTTTAGAGCCTCCACAGGAGAAACCCAGTCCAGGGCGTGGAGGTGGTAAAAGTGAACCACGTGGTCGTGAACCTGAAGAGAGCCATACATTATGTTCCTTATGTAGTTTGCGTTCTTGGGAATGGTTATTCCAAGAGCATCTTCCACCGCTCTCAGGGAAGCGAGTGCGTGTATAGAGGTGCAAACTCCGCATATTCTCTGGGTGAAAGCCCATACGTCTCTTGGGTCTCTGTTTCTCACTATTAGCTCTATCCCTCTCCACATAGTTCCCGCGGAGAGGGCGTCCTTTACCTTTCCCGTTTCTTCGTCAACTATGAGCTCAATCCTGAGGTGTCCCTCTATTCTTGTGACTGGGTCTACGACAACTCTCTTCATCTATATCACCTCCTTACTCTTCTTCCTTTTGGGAAGACTTCCTAATCTTTGTGGCTATGCCGTGGAGTATAGCTCCTCCTGCAGCTGCTGCTGCTGCGACCGCTCCCACCTTGTCAGCCTTGCTTTCAATTCCGGGAACGGGAATTCCCCCGATTCTTTCGTAGAAGGGTCCGTTGTCCCAGAAGTTGTTTTCCGCACAACCGATACACCCGTGTCCCGACTGAATGGGGTAAGAAAGTCCGTTATACCACCTGAGGTTTCCGCAGGAGTTGTAAGTCGTGGGACCTCTGCATCCCACCTTATATAAACACCATCCCTTCTTAGCTCCCTCGTCGTCAAATTGCTCAACGAACTGTCCCGCGTTGAAGAATGCCCTCCTGTAGCAGGTGTCGTGAATCCTGTTTCCGTAGAACATCTTAGGTCGTCCTTGGCTGTCAAGGGGTGGAATTCTGTCAAAGAGAACCATATACATGATTACTCCGGTCATAACCTCCGCTATGGGAGGACAGCCGGGAACTTTTATAATGGGCTTGTCCTTAATGACTTTATCTATGGAAACCGCGTTTGTGGGATTGGGTTTTGCCGCCTGAACGCATCCCCAGGAAGCGCAACTCCCCCAGGCTATTACAGCTTTTGCTCCTTCTGCGCTCTCTTTAAGAATCTCTACGAAGGGTCTTCCTCCGATAATGCAATACATTCCGTCCTCACCCAGGGGCGGATTACCTTCCACCGCGAGTATGTAGTTACCCCAGTATTCTTTCATTATCTTTTCCCTGTGCTTTTCTATCGCTTCACCCGCTGCCGCTGAGAGAGTGTCGTCGTATTCCAAGGAAATCATTGAGAGAACTACGTCGGAAGCTAAAGGAGTCGCAGACCTTATGAAGCTCTCGGAGCAACAGGTGCATTCAAGTCCGTGTATCCATAAGACGGGAACTCTCGGCTTTGTCTCCAAGGCTCTTACGACTTTGGGAACCATAGAGGGAGCGAGTCCCATGAGTCCCGTTATGGTGGTTGCGAACTTCAAGAAATCCCTACGGCTTACGCCGTGCCTCTTGAACACTTCCCAGAAGGTTTCCATGACCACCTCCCATTAATGAACCTTCATTCATAATGATAGCCTAAATCATATTTTCTGGTCAATAAAGTTTGATTAAGAGAAGTAAAGCTAAAGCGGAGCCTTCTTTAAAAAAAGCAAAAAAGCATCCTATTTCGGAAATTTCTTCCGCGAAGTTGACCTTATGAAGAAACCACCTTCGTGGTATTTGACTGCGAAGCTACCAACTTGAATCCGAAAAAGGACGAGATTCTTTCTGTAGGTGCTCTGAATTACCATTGAGCTCGGCAACAGCTTTGATACTTACCTTCAAGTAGAGCACGTAAAAGCTTCAGAAATTCACAGAATAACGACGGAGGATTTGGAAAAATTTGGAAGACTGCCGAAGGCGGTAATTAAAGAATTTCTTACTTAAATATAGTAAAAGGAAGCGTCCTGGTCGGCTTTTACGTGAAGTTTGACGTGACTCTCGTAGAGAAGTATTCGCTCAAATACTTCAACTATCCCATCCTCAACTACAAGCTGGACTTCTTTAGTTTATACAAAAGCTCCAGCAGAAAGGTAGGAAGTTTGGGGGATATAGCTCGTGAGCTCGGCTCAAGTATTAAAGGACGTCACGCCTCTTTGAACGATGTCTATATAACCGCTTTAGCTCTGCTCAATCTCTTGAAAGGATACGAAGGAAAGAAGGTGTGGAGTCTTCCTCTTTTCGTTTAAATTTATTTTTACTATGCTTGTCGGAAGATTTCCTGCACACAGACCGAGAAGACTGAGGAGAAACGAAAACATAAGAAGACTCGTGAGGGAAACCCATCTCACCCTTGACGACCTTATATATCCCATCTTCATACGCTACGGAGAGAACGTCGTTGAAGAAGTCCCCTCCATGCCTGGAGTCTACAGGTACTCAGTAGACAAGGCTGTGGAAGAGGTAAAAAAAGTAAGGGACTTAGGAATACCCGCGGTTATTCTGTTCGGTATCCCCGAGCATAAGGACGAGGTTGGCTCCGACACTTGGAGTGATGAAGGAATAATTCAGAGAGCCCTTCGGGCTATTAAGAAAGAAGTTCCTGACATTTACGTAATAACGGACGTATGCTTTTGCGAATACACCACCCACGGACACTGCGGAGTTTTGCACGACCATAATGTTGACAACGACCTTACCTTAGAAAACCTAAAGAAACAAGTTGTTTCTCACGCCAAGAACGGGACGGATATGGTGGCTCCCTCGGGAATGATGGACGGAATGGTAAAAGCGATAAGGGAAGCCCTTGATGAAGCTGGCTTTAAACATGTTCCCATAATGGCTTACTCCGCCAAGTTCGCCTCGGCTTTTTACGGACCATTTAGGGATGCTGCGGAAAGTGCTCCCGCCTTCGGAGACAGGAGAAGCTACCAGATGGACCCTGCCAACTCCCGTGAAGCCCTTAAAGAAGTTCTTATGGACATAGAGGAAGGAGCGGACATCGTTATGGTAAAACCCGCCTTAGCTTACTTAGATGTAATCTCTAAGGTCAAGGAGAATGTCCTCGTTCCCGTATGTGCCTACAATGTGAGCGGCGAGTATTCCATGATAAAGGCAGCCGGAAAGCTCGGCTGGATAGATGAAAAACGCGTTATGTGGGAAGCCTTGCTTTCCATCAAGAGAGCGGGAGCGGATATGGTAATAACTTACTTTGCTAAGGAAGTTGCAGAGATGCTGAATAAGGGGGAAACACCGTGAGGTTGTTTGGAATTCCAACGGAGGACAGGGCAGAAGAGGTTGCGGAAAAGATTAAGGAAGGAGAGTGGATATTTGAGGATTTGAAGGAAGGAACTAAGCAAGAGCTTTCCCCTGAACAGGCTAAGGAGAAATTCAAAGAGCTTATAAATCAAGTAAGGAAGTGGAAGTCCGAGATGACAACTCTGACTCAGCATACAGTATTTATATTCGTTGACGACTTTGAGAATCTGAAAGCCGTAAAGGTTTACGACACCTCCTCCCTAGGATGCGCAACTAATCTAATCCCTGAGAGATGGAGACTTTACAGAAAGGAGCTACAAGGTGAGTTCAATGATTCTTAAGGTTATTCCTGTCGGACCCCTTGCGGTGAACTGCTCCGTTGTAGCGGACGAGGAAACCGGAGAAGCCATTATTGTAGACCCCGGAGCTGAAGCTGAAAAAATACTGGATAGCGTTAAGGAACTAAAAGTAGTGGGAATCGTTGCGACACACGGACACATAGACCACGTGGGACAGGTAGGAAGACTGAAAAAGGAGTTTGAGGTTCCCTTTTTTATGAATCCCCTTGATAACTTCCTCATAAACGACGAGATTTGGCAAGGATTTGGAAGCTACATAGGTGCGGTTCCCTGTCCCGAGCCCGATATTCATTTGAAGGAAGGACATGAAATTAAAGTCGGAACTTTAAAGTTTAAAGTTCTTCATACGCCGGGGCATACTCCCGGTTTATGTTGTTTGTTCGAGGAGAGTAGAAAGGTTCTCATAGCGGGAGACCTACTTTTTAAAGGCAGTGTGGGGCGATGGGATTTACCGGGAGGAAACTTAGAGGATTTGAAGAAGTCTGTAAAAAGAGTTTTGTCAGAACTTCCTCCCGATACTCTCGTAATCTGCGGACACTACGATGAAACTACAATAAGTCAGGAAAGAGCCTTTAATCCTTTTGCAAGAGAGCTTTTAGAGGATTAGTTTCCCCTTTTATTTTGAAGGAAATTTTAGGCACTTAACAAACAGAAGGAAGCACAAAAGAAAGAACTGTACAGAACATTGTTTTAATCCCTCATAAGCACCCACCGGTAGTTTACGAAATAAACAAGAGGAAATAAGGAAATATGATGTGTCCTAAATGTGGAAAAAGAGGGAGAGAAAGCGGACAAGAGAATGTAAACATAGATGAGATGTGAGAGTTATATAGGGACAAAGGGAAATGAAGTATGGAGAATGCCAAGATAAGGGGATGGGAAAATAGAAATATGGGCTAATAGGGAAGTTAGAAGAGTGCTTTAAAAAGATTGAAAATAGCTGTAGTTTTGTATTTTAACGGTTTGTCCTTTAGTAAAATAAAAACTTTTTACAAGCGTTTTTCTCACAATGCTAAATATGAAACTGTCTGGCCTTGGTTTACTATTTTCTATTCCCTATTCTATAATGCCTATTAGCATTCTCTCTTTATAAAACTGGTACAAAGGATGTGCATACGGAAAGATAAAGGAAGGAGAAGAATTCTACACCCAGAAAATAAGTCTAAAATATAACCACATAAACATAACAAATGCGGAAAAAAAGATGGGCTCTCGTTCTGACAAAGGGAATCTTAACTTTAGCTGGACACTTATAATGGCTCCCTTTCCTGTTATTGACTATGTTATTGTTCATAAGCTTGTTCGCTTAGTAGGAAAAAAATCACAGCAAGGAATTTTGGAACAAAGTAAAACTTCTTATGCCCGATTATGAAAAGTATAAGAATTGGCTCTAAAGAAATACGGTTATTTATTGACCTTGTAATTTATCCTAATGGAGGCGGCGGGAATCGAACCCGCGTCCGAGGACGGCGGTCCTTCCGAGGCTCTACAGGCTTAGCCCGTGGTTGGGATTTCCCCTCGGGTCGCCCACGGGCAAGCTCCCCGAGGGTAGCACGGACTCAAGTGTCGGTTACCCAGTCCCGTGCAACTGGGTAACCCAAGCGGGTGTTTCTGACGCCCTCCTGCGAGCCACCCGCCAACCCGCAGGGGACGGCTGCCTGTTAATTAGGCAGCGAGAGCAAGTTCAGCTTCGGGAGCTGTTTGCATCGGCTGTTACGGGAGCCACCCGGCCTGCTCCTCGGGGACCGCCCGTCCCCGTCGAATCCTTTCGCCCCCTTCTTTTCTAATAAAAAATAATAATTCTCAAATAGCTATCTGTCAACTGAAGTCTGGTTTTGGTAGTTCACGAATGAGATGAGAGGAAAATAAGAAAATATGAGATGTCCGGAGTGTGGAAGCGAAAAAGTAGTAAAGGACGGAAAACAACGTGGAAAGCAAACTTACTTATGTAAAGTATGCCAAAGAAGATTTACTCCAGGTGCAACAAA
>WFPV01000229.1 GCA_015487405.1 Aquifex sp.
CATCAGAACAGCCCCCTTTGTCCGGAATCCCTTACTTCAGATATTATCCTATCCTTTCCGCTCAGAAAACCGTCAAGAAGTTTTTTCTCCTGACTCTCTTGGGGCAAGGTTTCCGAAATAGCCTGAGCGGTTCTGTAAAAGGATTCCTTTGTCCCCCAACCGCTGTTAGTGAGGAGCTTCTTCATTTCGCCTTTGATCCCCATCTTCCAGAGAAGAAGTGTTTTATGAAGAACATCTATAAGCTCTTGGGAATCTTTAATGTTCTCTAATTTCCTGTCCTGCGGTCCCAGAACCCTCACATACTCCTGCTCTTTCTTTATAAATCCCCTCCCCATTTCCCTTTCTATATCAACGCCTGTGCTCTGAGCGAGCTTCCGTGCATCGTCAAAGTGAACCCTTGCTTCCCCATAGGACCATCTCCAGAGAAGATAGAACCTTGTGAGGGGAGAAAGCTCCTCCGCTATCCCGTTGTGGAGTATCTGGTGAACCGCATAATTGGTAACCACTTCCCTTATATAATCAAGGAGTTTTTCTGTCGTTATTATGTTGCCCTGAAAGTCTTTTATCTCTTTGTATTTTCCGAACACCACAATAGCAGAACCGATAGCTGATATGAAAAAGTCCGCACCGCCTATACCTTCGTTCCACAGATGCTCAAGTCTGTCTTGGAGATACTTTTTAATTTCCTCTTTAACCTCACTGAACCATCCAGTCTCTTCCCTTTTCAGTTTTCTGCAAACAAAGTAAATAGACGATGCAAGTGCTGCGGACTCTTTAGCTCTCAGCCTTGATTTCATCTCCGTATGAATAGGCCAAGACGCTGTGGGAACCAATCCCGCCTCAAGTAATGAGTTTATGAGCGTTTCCCATCCCGAAGTGGATTTGTGGGTGTAAACGATAACAGCTATTCCGTTGGGTTTCAGTACCCTCGCTATTTCCGTAAAGGACTTCTTTAGCATTTCTTCAAAATATCTCTTGCCCTCTTCAAGACCGCCCTTGTCATGGGAGTAGGCAACGATCTCCTTACCTTTTGGAGTCAAGTATGAGGCAAACAGATCGGGGAATATATCACCGAGAGACCGTTTCAGCCACACATAGAAAAAGTCTGAAAGATAAGAGTATGGAACATTGTCATAGTAAGGCGGGTCTGTGAACACTGCATCAAAATACTCATCGGGATAAGGTAGTTCGGTGGCAGAGCTTTGCATGACCTGAGGAATCAAGACTTTCCTTCCCAAACTTCACATACCTCCTCAAAAAATTCGCTGTGATTGAAATTTTCACACGGGAAGAATGTGCAGTGTTTCGTATTTTCGTTTACTCCTGTAATGTACAAGTCCCCTAAATCAGGCTGATATTTCCCTTTAACAATTTTAAACCTCTGGCGGGGAAACTTTTCTCTTATAGTTGCAAGAGTATGCTCTTTGGAAAGGAATACAGATAATCCACACCCTATGCACATATTAAATCTGTTCTTCCCGCCTTGTGCCCTTTTCTTAAACAACTCGGGATTGCTAATAAAATAAGGGTATTTATCTTTATTGCCTCTTATGAATCTCCATATCTCTTTTTTCCCACTTATTTGTTGAGCTCTCCTTAAAATTTTCTCCGGACAATCGTCTTTGATATTGGAAACTATTTTTTCAATTTCCTCATCGTTTATCATGTCAATTAACTTTATGTAATCATATCTTCTCTCCGTGCACATAATTTACCTTGGTGGTTTGACTTTTACAGGAGAATAAGGAGGTATAAATATTCTTGCCTCCCTGTGCAGAACATCCGCCATATGTCTTATGTAAGGATATATAGTTAATAATCCTGTTCCTTCGGCATACTTCATAAGAACATCTTCATTTGAAAGAACAGATTTTATTTCCTCTGAAGGTCTCAGGATAAGATTTAACATGTACTCTATCTTCATATTTGCTATATTTTCCTTCTCTTCTTTTTCTGCAGAGTACAGTTCTTCTTCGTGAGTGTAGCTTATAATGACAGTAAAATACTTATCGCCACTCTCATCAGATTGAGCTTCCGAAAAGCTAACACCTATCTTTAATGTATGCTTAGCCTCTATTTTTTTAGGGCGCACTTCCGCCAAATCAGAATATCTATTGAACTCAACCTTATTAAGAATGATAAACTGGCGCTCTATGTTATCTATTATTATCTGGAGCTGTTTCTTTAAGCTCTGGGAACTTGTCCCCCTCTTATTCATGCCGCAAGAGATACTTCAGCCTCTGGTGAGTCCATGTCCACCTCAAGGAACTCCTTTCCGTCAATGACTTCCTGCTCCTTGCTGACTGTAAAACGCATTAAAGATTTTATTTCTTTAAAGGTCTCTTCATCTATATTCATCTTTGCGTTATACGTGGGAAGGTCACTCTCTTTAATAAAGCCCTTTTCTACTTTCCTTTCAAGGGGTTCAAGGTTGTCTATAACGTCGTAATTTTCGTGGTTCCTAAAACCTACAAAAACCTTGCCTTTATCAAATACGTCTCTGACGGACAGGGCCCCTTCCAGATAGGCAAGAGTAATCTCAGGTTTGGTTTCAACCACATACCACCACTCACCGTCTTTCTCTTCATCGTCCATGAGAAGAAGCAGGTAATACTTGCCGTCTTCGGATATGTATTCAACAGGAAAGTCAAATATCTCAAGAGGTAGAAAATCCCTTTCAACCTCTCCTTCCTTCAACTTTATCGTTATCTTTTCCTTCTCCCATATGTAAGCCATTTCTACATGTCCTCCTATCCACCGGTCATATACCGGTTAGGTATATTATAGACTTTTCGGATAAGAAGTGGGTGATTTAAGTTATACCCTCCACGTGTGTAGTTAGCCTACCCTCTTGCCTTTCATATCACCATAGTTGCATTCTGCCTTTTCCTCATCTTTTGGTCTTTTATCCGTGTAGTAAAACCCTTCAAATTCCATAGTAGATAGTTCTAACTCCAATCAGGCAG